>JBIKOF010000283.1:0-3628 GCA_044358205.1 Gammaproteobacteria bacterium
AGCCCACGCCCCCGGCCGCCCCGGTGACAAGGATGGGTCCGTGCGCAGGACGCACGCCGTGATCCTGAATTGCATGGACGCTCAGCATGGCGGTATACCCTGCCGTACCGATGGTCATTGCATCCTCGAACGAAAACGCCGCAGGCACCGCGACCAGGAACTCACCCTTCACGCGCTGCTTCTGCGCGTAGCCGCCGTGATGGTCCTCAGAAAGCCCGTAGCCATTGGCCAGCACGCGGTCACCCGCTTTCCAGCGCGGGTCATCGGATTCGAGTACCGTTCCCGCTAAATCGATGCCGCAGACGAGCGGCGTGCGTCGGCAGATTCGCCCCTTGCCCGTGACCGCCAACCCATCCTTGTAGTTGACCGTGGAACAGGCGACGTCGATCAGGACACCGCTGGTACCGAGATCCGAGAGCGGGATCTCCTTCAAGCGTCCACTGATTTTTCCGTCGCTTTCTTCGGCCACGATGGCCCGTACCTTTTCGCTCACGTGTTCCCCCGGTTTTCGCTGATGCCCCTGTAGCCTAACCATACGGCTCCGTATAATCGAGCTATGGATAGCAATCGCCCACAACTTTGGAACCCGGAAATCTATCAGCGCGATGCCGGCTTCGTGGCGACCTTGGGTGCGCCGCTGCTCGAACTGCTGGCGCCCCAGTCCGGGGAGCAAGTGCTCGATCTGGGCTGCGGCGACGGCACGCTCACCCTGCGCCTGCAGGAAGCGGGATGTGAGGTGCTGGGTGTGGACAGCAGCCCGGACCAGGTGGCTGCCGCGCGGGCGCGGGGGCTGCGAGCGGAAGTGGTCGACGGACATGCTCTGCCGTTCGTCGACCGATTTGACGCCGTTTTCAGTAACGCCGCCTTGCACTGGATGCTGAATCCAGCGGCCGTGCTGGCGGGGGTGGCGCGTGCTCTCAAACCCGGAGGAAGGTTTGTCGCCGAGATGGGCGGCGCGGGCAACGTGGACAGCGTGATTCGCGCCTATGGTGCGGAATACGCGCCCCTCGGGATCGCGCTGGACGCCCACAACCCCTGGTTTTTTCCGGACGAGACCCGCTATGCGGAATTGTTAAGGGCGGCGGGTTTGGAGCCGGTTGCCCTGCATCGCTTTGCGCGGCCTACGCGTCTGCCCGGCGACGTCTCGGACTGGCTCAATTTGATGACCCAGTCATTTACGGCCGCCGTTGCGCCAGACGAGAGACCGCCATTGATTGCCCGGGTGCGCGAACGATTGAAACCCTCGGCGTGCAATGCCGAGGGTCAGTGGACCTTGGACTACGTCAGACTGCGCATCGTGGCGCGGAAGCCCGAAAGTCCCCCGCCGAACATCGCAGCTCGCTGAAGCCAGCGGGGCCGCTCGCGCGGACGCCCGCTCGAACGGGGCCGCAGGGCCCTCTAGCCAGCCGTGCCGGGCAGTGAGTTCCCGTAATGGTCGAGAAATGCCATTTCCGAAAGCGGTCGCCGCGTGAGCTGTTTCGGGAACGGCCGCGCCGGCCAGCCGATAGTCACCATGGCCGCAGTCGAGACGTCGTCCGGGATCCCCAGCAAGGCTTTTACGGCAGGCTCTTCCTCGCACAGCAAGGTTGTCAGTGCTGTGCCAAGTCCGGCAACACGCGCCGCAAGCAGGACGTTCTGCACCGCCGGATATACCGACGCGCCGCCCACGATGCTCAGGCGGCCAAGCTTGTGATCCGTGGGATGCACGTCTGCCAGACGCGCGCACACCACCAGCATCACAGGAATGTCCGCCATATGCCGCGCGAAATGATCGGCGTTATCCAACAGCACAGACTTTGCACCCACCCGAATCGCCCCTTGGCGCGCAGCTTCGCAATACGGCTCCCAGATTGGGAGGTAAAGGTCGCGCAGCTTTTCCTTCTTCGCACGATCGCGCACGACAACGAAACTCACCGGCTGGCGGTTGCCCCCTGTCGGCCCCCAGCGCGCTGCGTCCAGCACGCCAGCCAGGATCTCGTCGGGAATAGGATCGGGCTTGTAAAAACGACAGGCGCCATTGGTGCGCATTGCGGTTACGAGATCCATGCCTTAGCTCCTCTGTCAGAAAATCAAACTTGAGTTCACCGGCAACAAGCCCGCTCAGGGTTGCCGCCAGGCGGGTTCCCCAGGGGCACGATAGAACACCCCGCCCTTCATCACCGATAACAGCTTTGATCGCTGCTGCAGGATTGCGATGTCGCGCAGGGGATCGCCGTCCACCAGCAGGAGATCAGCCAGATAGCCTGGCGCGATTCGTCCGAGCTCCTGCGGTCGGCCCATGATTTCACCGCCGAGCTGGGTGGCGGAAAGCAGGGCCTCCATCGGGCTCATCCCCAGCAGCTCCACGAAGAAAACGAGATCGCGTGCGTTGGTGCCGTGGGGTGTCCAGGCAAACCCATAGTCGCCCCCGGGAAGAATCCGGATTCCCTTGCGACGCATCTTGCGTAAGCCCGCGATGGCCGAGGCCAGTTCGGCCTCGTAGGCATTGGCGAGTGGTGAGCCCGGCGCGATGCCCCAGGCGGACGCCTCCCGCGCCGTGCCAATGAGCCACGCAAGTCCCGGCGCTACGAAATGCTGATCGCGACGGCGGCCGAGCGCCGCAATGGTCGCGTCATCGATGAAGGACGCGTGATAAATGATCTCGATGTCATGGCGCAGACACATCCGCACCGACTCGCTGGACCGCGCGTGGGCGCACACCCGCAGGCCGCGCGCATGGGCTTCCCGCGCTGCCATCGCACACTCTTCCTCGCTCATCACCGTGGCCGCCGACGCTACACCCGTGATTTCCTCACCCGAAAGATTGAGCTTGATGAGGTCTACCCCGAACTTGATGAAGCGACGGACCATGCGCCGCACTTCTTCCGGCCCGCTCACGACAGCACCAAAGCTCAGTCCCTCATGCTCGATATGGGGCGGCGCGATATCACCCAGACCACCTACCGTTGCGATCTCCTGACTGTTGGCCAGATAGCGCGGCCCCGGAATCTGTCCTGCATTGATGGCGTTACGAATTACCACGTCCAGACGCGGCTTGGCCGCCGCTGCGCCCACGCAGCTGGTGAATCCCCGATCGAGATAGCGCTCGGCGACCTGCGCGCACCACAGGACGTGTTCTTCCGGTGGCATCATCTGGATGGCCGAGAGACTCGGCTGGTCGTTCCAGCTGAAATGCGTATGGGCATCGCACAAACCGGGCATCAGCGTAGCCCCGGCACAATCGATGATGCGTTCTCCACGGGAAGCCCGTACCCCACTGATCCGGTGACGTCGTATTTCCGCGATGCGCTCGCCCTCTACCACCACTTCGCCGTCAAATGGCGGCTTACCACTGGCATCGAAGATGCGGGCCTTGCGGAACCGGATGCGCTGACTCACCGGGCGACTACCCTGTTTTCAAGAACGCCCATACCGGTGATAGCGATCCGCACGTGATCACCGGGCACCAGCCAGCGCGGGGGCTTGAAACCGATGCCCACGCCTGAGGGCGTTCCGGTGGCAATGATGTCCCCCGCCCGCAGCGTGATGCCACGGGACAGCGTCGCGATGAGCGTGGGCACATCGAAAATCATCTGGTCGGTCGTCGAATCCTGCCGGAGTTCACCATTAACCCAGCACTGAATGCGCG
>JBIKOF010000284.1:0-3617 GCA_044358205.1 Gammaproteobacteria bacterium
CTTGGGCACCAATTCCTGAGACATCGCTGCCTAAAATGCTGCGCCGCGCTGAAACGCGGCCACTGAAGGTTCTGGCGTAACCCGCTGCAACAGCGGAAGAGACGGGCGGTGGGATCAAGACCCATGCGCTTGTGCTTTACTGAGTCATGGAAACCAAACGGTGAGTGCAGCCTTGAACACGCAAAAATCCGATCCCCCTCTCTCACGTATTCTCTATCACTGTGTTGGCGCGCGTTCCTTTCGTCCGCTCTGGGCATTGGAAGAGCTTGGGCTTCCCTACGCACTTGTGGTGCTCCCCTTCCCGCCGAGGGTCCATGCACGTCATTTCAAACAGGAGAATCCGCTTGGCACGATTCCGCTCTATGTAGAGGGCGCGCTGCGCATCACGGAATCTGTGGCCATCACGCAATATCTGGTGGAAAGACCGGGTGTGGAGGTTGGCGCCTCGCTTGCGGTGGGGAAGGATGAAGGAGCGTTTGGGGAATATCTCAATTACCTGCACTTTGGTGAGGCAACCCTGACCTTCCCGCAGACGCTGGTTTTGCGTTACGGGAAGCTCGAGCCCGAGGCGCGGCGGCAGCCTCAGGTCGTCAAGGATTATGCGGACTGGTTTCTGGCACGCCTACGTGTGTTGGAACCTCGGCTGGAGCACCATAACTTCATGTGCGCAGGCCGTTTCACGGCAGCCGACATCTCTGTGGGTTACGCCTTGCATCTTGCAGCACAACTCGGCCTCTCCTCAGGTATGACGCCAGCCGTCACAGCGTATTTTGAAAGGATGCAGGAAAGGCCAGGCTTTCAGGCTGCCGTCCGCGCGGAGCGTGCGGGTGCAATTTCTGCGGGCATCGATCCCGAGCCGCCGGCGGCGTCCTGAAGACGGGCACTGCATCCGCCAGCAATGGCCTCAACGCTGCTCTTGGGCCAGCTTAGCCGCGCTTTCCAGCACCTTGGCTTCGAGTCCCGCGCGATAGGCAGCCAGTGTGCCAGCCAGCGTCTCGTCGCGCAGCGCGAGAATCTGGACTGCCAGCAGGCCGGCATTGGTCGAGTTGTTGATGGCCACCGTGGCCACCGGGATCCCGGCGGGCATCTGTGCAATGGAGAGCAGTGCATCCGTGCCGTTGAGCAGGGTGGCAGACACTGGAACCCCGATTACCGGCAGTGTGGTAAGCGAGGCGGTCATGCCTGGAAGATGGGCAGCGCCGCCCGCCCCGGCAATGATCACTTGCAATCCCCGACCAGCGGCAGAGCGTGCGTAGTCCACCATGCGCAGGGGCGTGCGGTGGGCAGAGACGATATCAACCTCGTGGGGCACGTTGAACGAGGTCAGCAGGTCTATGGCGCCCTGCATGACCTTCAGGTCAGAGGCGCTCCCCATAATGACGCCCACGACGGGTGCCGGCCGGGCGCGGCTGGATTTGCCGCGAGGCGCGGGGCTTTTTTTCAACGTTGGTCTCCCGTGATCCGAAGGGTGGCTTTGAGCCCCTGAGCCGTGGCAAGGGCTGTGCTCAGGGAAGCCCCAGTGACTGTCACGTGTCCCATCTTGCGAAACGCCTTGACGGTATGTTTGCCGTAGAGATGTACCCTCGCCCCCGGTTCGGCCCCGGCGGCTTCCAGCCCAAGCACTACCGGTTGTCCCGACGCATCGGGTTCGCCTAACAGGTTGAAGCTTGCCGCAGGATGCATCAGGGCAGTGGACCCAAGGGGTAGATCGCACACGGCACGCAGGTGTTGTTCAAACTGGGAGGTCGCACAGGCTTCGATGGTGTAGTGACCGGAGTTGTGAGGGCGCGGCGAGATCTCGTTGATAAGAACCTCACCCTGTCGGTCCAGAAAGAATTCAATTCCGAAGATACCCGTTCCATCCAGCGACTCGACGGCTGCCTTGGCGAGTGCCTGGCAGCGTGCGGCAATCTGCGCGGGCACATCAGCGGGCGCCTTGATGAGATCGAGAATGTTCGCGCGCGCATCAAATACCGCTTCTACCACGGGGTAAATCGCCAATTCTCCGCGCCCATTACGCGCGACCATCACGGCGAGTTCCTTGTCGATGTCGACCAGCCGCTCGGCAAGGCAGGGTACGCCGATCATCTCTGCTGCATCCGCTTCGCTACGCACGACGCGCACGCCCCGACCGTCGTAACCGTGGCGGCGGGCTTTCAGGACGCAAGGCAGCCCGAATGCACGCACTGCCTCGAGATCGCCTGATGCGATTTCCACAAAGTCGCTGGTGGGCAGCTGGTTTGTTCTGAGGAAAGTCTTCTGGACGAATTTGTCCTGAATGACGCCCAGTACCTGCGCGGAAGGCGCGACCCGCACACCCGAGTGTTCCAGCGCTTCGAGGCACCGGGAACTGACGGCCTCTATATCCAACGTCACCACATCAACCTGACTTGCCAGTTCCCGCAGGCGATCCAGATCGTCGAAATCACCAACGATTTGTGCGGCATAAGCCGCTGCCGGACAGCCAGGTGTTGGGTCGAGCACGGTGATACTGAGCCCCAGTTCCGGCGCTGCTTCGGCCATCATTCGGGCAAGCTGCCCGCCACCGACGATGCCGACGCGGCGCACGGAAACAGGAGGAGCGGGACGCTGAGTCATGGTTTTCTTTCGACGGCACGGCCGCCGGGGTGAAAACGCCATAGGATAAGGGCAAAACGTGACAGGAAAAACAGGCGGGACTGCGCCACGGGGCCCCGGTACCCGTTAGGACCCTCGCGCCTTATCATTCGGACATCCATTGCCTGGAGGCCCCCATGAGTGCCAATCACAACCGTCCGCTGTCCGAAGTCGAAATCCGGGTGAAAGCCTTGGAGTCTTTGCTGGTGGAAAAAGGGCTCGTCGACCCCGCCGCGGTCGATGCGCTCATCGACAACTACGAACATAAGGTAGGGCCTCGCAACGGCGCCCGCGTCGTAGCCCGCGCATGGGTGGATCCCGCCTATCGAGAGCGCCTGCTCGCCGATGGCACCCGCGCCATCGCGGAGCTCGGTTATTCGGGGATACAGGGCGAAGACATGGTGGTTGTGGCGAACACGCCGGATACCCATAACGTAATCGTGTGCACCCTCTGTTCCTGTTACCCCTGGCCCACCCTCGGACTGCCACCGGTGTGGTTCAAATCCGCACCGTATCGGTCGCGGGTAGTCAGCGATCCGCGCGGTGTGCTCAAAGAGTTTGGGCTCGCAGTACCCGCGGAAAAACGCGTGCGGGTTTGGGACAGCACAGCAGAACTTCGCTACATGGTCCTGCCGGAGCGACCGCCGGGAACCGAAGCCCTGAGTGAAGATGAACTCGCGGCCTTGGTCACGCGCGACTCGATGATTGGCGTGGCGGAAGTGAAGGGAGTAACGGCATGAATGGGGTACACGATCTGGGTGGCATGCACGGGCTTGGGCCCATCGTCATCGAAAAAGACGAGCCCGTGTTCCATCACGAATGGGAGCGTCGGGTCTTCGGGATGTTTCTACCGGTATTCGCCACCGGCGCATTCAATATCGACGAGTTCCGACATGCCATCGAAAGAATGGGGCCGGAGTATCTGCAAACTTCCTACTACGAGCACTGGTTGGCGGCCTTCGAAACGCTGCTCGAAGAGAAGGGCATGATCTCGGCCGAGG
>JBIKOF010000285.1:0-3606 GCA_044358205.1 Gammaproteobacteria bacterium
CGGTGGTGAGCATTGGTCACCACATCGAGATCTACAAGGAAGTGGGACTTCCGGTCGAGGTCGCTCAGGCATTCCACCTGCGCAGCGCGCGCGGCAGCCATGCCATTGGCCACACGCGCATGGCGACGGAGAGTGCGGTAACGACGGCCGGCTCCCACCCCTTTTCGACCGGCAGCGACTTGTGCCTAGTGCACAACGGTTCGCTCTCCAACCACAACCGGCTGCGCCGGCGCTTGCAGAGAGCGGGCGCCATCTTCCGCACCGAAAATGATTCGGAAGTCGCCGCCCAGTTCCTCGATGTGCAAATCCGTCAGGGCGCCACCTTGGAGGAGGCCTTGTACGCTGCGCTCCGCGAGCTCGACGGATTTTTCACCTTCACCATAGGGACCAGCGACGGCTTTGCGGTGCTTCGGGATCCCGTCGCCTGCAAACCCGCCGTGATGGCCGAGACCGAGGATTGGGTTGCGATGTCCTCAGAATACCGCGCGCTGGCGCGACTGCCCGGTGTGGAGATGGCGCGTGTTTGGGAACCAGAGCCAGCGACTGTCTACGTGTGGCAGCAGGGACGTGAGGTTCGCAGCGCGCCTCGCACGCTGGCGGAGGCGGTATGAGCAAAGCAGCAACTGCAGAACAAACCGATGTGCGCGTGTTCGATCTGGCGACGACGACGGTTCGAGCCTTGAATCAGGCCTTGCACGACCTTCCTCAGGACACGGCCGGCACGGTGTGGGAAGTGCTGAATCCGGCGGGTGACCATGCTGTGGCCGTGGGGATCAACGCGCCCTGCATCGTGCAGATTCGCGGGCATGTGGGCTACTACTGCGCCGGGATGAACAAGCACGCCCATGTGACGGTGCATGGCAATGCGGGTACGGGCCTGGCCGAGAACATGATGTCCGGGCGGGTGCGGGTCACCGGCAATGCCAGCCAGTCGGCGGGTGCCACGGGGCGGGGCGGTCTTCTGGTGGTAGAAGGAGATGCCGCTGCCCGGTGCGGAATATCCCTGAAGGGCCTCGATATCGTGGTCAAGGGCTCGGTGGGGCATCTGTCGGCCTTCATGGCGCAACGGGGACGATTGGTGGTCTGCGGCGACGCCGGTGCAGCGCTGGGCGACTCCATTTACGAGGCTCAGATTTTCGTGCGCGGGCGGGTGGTCGATCTCGGCGCCGACTGTATCGAGAAGGAAATGCGCGCCGAGCACCACGAGGCTTTGGAGCAACTCCTCGCAGATGCGCATATCAATCTCCCTGCGGCTTCCTTCCGCCGCTACGGGTCGGCCCGCAAGCTCTATCACTTCAACATCGATCACGCAGACGCGTATTGAGGCCGCCATGTCCAGCCAGTATCCAGGAATGATCGAATCAAGCCTGTTCAGCCGCGATGTCATCGCGGAAATCCAGCGCGCAGCAACAGAAGGCATCTATGACATCCGCGGCTGGGGTGCCAAGCGGCACGTACCCCATTTCGATGATCTGGTATTTCTGGGCGCCTCAATGTCGCGTTATCCTTTGGAAGGTTATCGCGAGCGCTGCGATACCAACGTCGTGCTCGGAACCCGTTATGCCCGTAAGCCCGTGGAGCTCAAAATTCCCATCACAGTGGCCGGAATGAGCTTTGGTTCGTTATCCGCGCAGGCCAAGGAGGCACTAGGGCGCGGCGCCACTGCGGTAGGCACCAGCACCACGACGGGTGACGGTGGGATGACCAACGAAGAGCGGGAATCCTCCAAAACGCTGGTGTATCAACTCTTGCCTTCACGCTATGGCATGAATCCCGATGACCTCCGGCGCGCGGATGCCATTGAAGTCGTGCTTGGACAGGGAGCGAAGCCTGGTGGCGGCGGCATGCTGCTGGGGCAGAAGATCAGCCCGCGGGTGGCCGCCATGCGGGACCTCCCGCCAGGGATCGACCAACGCAGTGCGTGCAGACATCCGGACTGGACCGGGCCCGATGATTTGGAAATCAAGATTCGGGAGCTGCGCGAAATCACCGATTGGGAAAAACCGATTTACGTAAAAATTGGGGCGAGTCGCACGTATTACGACACTGCGCTCGCCATCAAGGCAGGGGCAGACGTCATCGTGCTCGATGGCATGCAGGGCGGCACGGCTGCCACCCAGAATGTGTTCATCGAGCATGTGGGCATTCCAACCTTGCCGGCACTGCGTCAGGCGGTGGAGGCGCTGACCGAACTGGACATGCATCGCAAGGTACAGCTCATCGTCTCCGGCGGTATCCGCACGGGGGCTGATGTGGCAAAGGCGCTTGCCATGGGGGCAGATGCGGTGTCCGTGGGTGTCGCTGCGCTCATCGCGCTAGGCGATAACAGCCCCGCGCTCGATGAGGAGTATCAGAAAATCGGCAGCCGCGCCGGATGCTACGACGACTGGCAGGCTGGTCGCGACCCGGCGGGTATCACGACGCAGGATGAAGCGCTGGCGCGACGTCTGGACCCGGTGCTGGGCGGACGGCGTCTCGCGAACTACTTGCGCACCCTGAACATGGAGGCACAGATCATCGCGCGCGCCTGTGGCAAGTCGCATGTCCACAATCTCGAGCCTGAAGATTTGGTAGCCCTGACGATCGAGGCCTCTGCCATGGCAGGTGTGCCGCTTGCCGGCACCAACTGGATCCCCGGGCGCAGCAGCGGTCTGTAGCGGTGGCAACACGGACTGCCAAGGGCACTGCGGCGCGCGCCTCCGGAGATCCGGCAGCTAGCCCTTTGCCGCGCAAGACTACCGAGAACGCTGCCAATCTCTGCACCTGGGTAGGGGATGCACTGCGCAAGGCCCGGCAGGCTAAGGGGTTGACTATCCAGGACGTGTGCGGGCTCGCCGGCATCAGCCGCGGCATGTGGAGCCGCATTGAAAATGGGGAATCGATGCCCAGCCTCGATACCTTGGCGCGTGCCTGCAAGGCCACCGGTCTGTCGCTGACGCGAATGTTCAAGGATTACGACCTGCCCGAGGGCGTCGCGCAGCATGTGCCGGCGGGGCAGGGGATGCAGGTGGTTCGGCGCGGCACGCGCCGCGGACATACCTACGAACTACTGTCCTACGATCAGGGTCCGCGCAAGCTGTTCGAGCCCTTCCTCATCACTTTGGACGACAAGAGCGAGATCTTTCCGCGTTTTCAGCATCCGGGCGTGGAATTCATCTACATGCTGAAGGGCAAGCTCGAGTATCGCCATGGGAACAGGCTGTTCCGCCTCAAGCCCGGAGATGCATTCACGTTCGAAGGCGATGTGCCGCATGGTCCTGAGCGTCTGCTGCAGGTCCCCATCCAGTTTCTCGCCATCATTTACTACCCGCAGGTCGAGCGCTGACTCACGCGGGCCACTTCCCAGTACGGCGCTGGCATCGGACCGCACGGCAGCCAATCCAACACACACATTGCGTGCATCGGGCCGCGCGGCGGCCACTCCTAAACACTGCGAGGGCACTGGCCCGCACGGCGGTCGCCCCTCCGCGCTTCACGCTGCGCGAGGCGCGCTCCGGAGCATCCCACCCCGCGTCTCTGGAGTCTCAAGCGGACGTGCATTGAGATGCCCGTAGCGGGCATCTGTTAGCCCGCGGAGGGCGCTCACTGTGCGGTCGCTCCCACACA
>JBIKOF010000286.1:0-3603 GCA_044358205.1 Gammaproteobacteria bacterium
ACATGACAAGCTGTTCTCCTGATCTGCTGGGGGTCCCCGGTGGGGACGTCTAAATCTTTCTGGTGGAATGGATGTTCAGGGCGCAGCCGCACCTTCGAGGATCCACGCAACCATGGTCGTGAGGGCTTCATCGTCGGGACCTGACTGCGGCGGCATCATGGCACTGCCCCACACCCCGCTGCCACCCTGACGCACCTTGGCCTTGAGGATTGCCGCAGCCGCGGGCTCGTCTCGATAGCGAGCGGCTACTGCGCTGAATGCCGGCCCGACTTTTGCCGTGTCTACCGCGTGGCACACCAGACAACCGTGATTGGCCGCGAGCGTCGCTCCGTTGCCCGCTGAAATCGCGGCAGACCCGGACGCTGCCGAGGGCTCGAGATCGGTGTGCTTTCCGAGCGCGCGGAAGTGCGTGCGAATGTCACCGTACATTTCTTGCGTGAAGCCTTCGGGGAGCGTGGAGCTCACCTCGACCATGTCCAGACAGTCGCGCATGCAGGCGTTGGCCTGGGTGTCGGGCTTGCCGTCCACGCGCATGAACCCATGGTCCTGCGTGAAGCCTTTGCGGTTAGGCATTTCAACCTGCGGGAGGGTTTTTTCGTCCAGAACCGCATCCATCGGCAGCACCTCAGCCAAATTCAGCACATAGGCCGTTACGGCGTAAACCTCGTCGACAGACAGCTGCTTGGAATGGGTGAAGGGCATGGCGCGATTGATGTAATCCCAGAGCGTTGTCGCGTAATCGAGTTTGCTGGCAACAGTTCGTTGCGGTGCATCGCCGGCGAGTGTCCCGATTCCACCCGTGAGCGCGATGTACTCGTTACTCTCTCCGAACACCCCATGACAATTCGCGCAGTGGGTTTCGTACAGCATTTGACCATCGCTCACGCTGCCCTTGCCGACGGGCAAACCCACACCATCCGGTCGCACGTCGATATCCCAACTCGAGATTTCACGCGCAGTAAGTGGGCCGCCAAGACTGGACCACGGAGCCGCTTTTACAGCCATGGACAAGCAGGCCGTGAAACAACACAGCGCCGTAACCAGCGCCAAGGACTTTTTATTGGGCGCCTGCGGGCGCGCCATTTCAGAGCTGGACATTGCGGATCTCCCCGCTTGCCAGCACCTGCCAGGTCTGGATGGCATTGTTGTGATAAATGGAGCGCGTCCCCCGAACTTCCCGCAGCATCCGGATCGTAGGCTGCACGTAACCGGTTTCATCGATGCACCGGCTTTGCAGCAGCGCGGGTTCTCCGTTCCACACCCAGTCGTGGCGGAAACGTGTGAGCGCCTTGGACAACACCGGTTCCTGCAGCCGGGCGGTGTGCCACTGCCGACCGCCATCCGTGGACACATCCACCCGCTTGATGCGCCCGCGCCCGGACCAGGCGAGACCGGTAATTTCGTAATAGCCACCCTTGTCGAAAAGCTTCATCGCACCGGACGGCGACGTGATGACGGATTTGGCTTCCTGAATCCAGGTGAACTGGCGACTCGTCCCGTCGGGCATCAGATCGCTGTAATGCAGGGTTTCCTCCCGCGTGTGCCAAGGCTGATCCCCAACCTCGATCCGACGCAGCCACTTCACACTGGAAACCCCCTGTACGCCGGGCACCAGAAGACGCAAGGGATAACCATTTTCCGGCCGCAACATCTCGCCATTCTGGCCATAGACCACCAGTACGTCGTCGAGCGCCATCTCCAGCGGAATCGTGCGGGTGAGCGCAGCACCATCAGCACCTTCAGCAAGGATGAAGCGTGCGCGTTTGCGGTCGACGCCCACCTCATCGAGCAGCGTAGACAACAGCACCCCAGTGTATTCGGCGCACGACAGCATGCCGTGCGTGAACTGGACGGTGGGCACGGCAACGTTGCCCCACTCCATGCCGGTATTGGCACCGCACTCGATGAAGTGGATCCGCGAGACAGATGGCATGCGCAGCAAGGCATCCAGCGTGTACCGCTTCGGCTTTGCCACCAGCCCGTGAATGGCAAGTTGATGAGTGTAGGGATCGACATCCGCGCGCCCGGCATGGTCGCGCTCGAAATGCAGTCCATTGGGCGTAATGATGCCGAACAGGGACTGCAGGGGGGCAAACGCGATTGAGGATTCGTTGGTGCGGGTGAGTCCCGGGCTTTGCCGGCGGATCACGTTGCTTTCATGCGGGGAGGGATGCCCGTAGGCATCGGCGGCCACTGGCTTGCCCAGCACGCGCATGGAATCCGGTACCGGCAGCGGCTCGCCGGCTTCCCATGCGAGGCTGCGGGAACTGGCCAGAACCGTGCCCGCGCCTGTCAGCGTGGTGAGAAATCGCCGACGCTCGATGGCGCTCGCCCCAGCGGCGAGGGCTGGGGCTGTCTGTAGTCGCCCCCGTTCGGGATGTTCGGTCTTCACGTGCGCCTCCCCTAGCCCCGAGTTTGATACCCCCCCGGGTATGTTCACGCGACTATAGGCGCACGTGATTGCGCGCGTCAACGGCACTCAGGGCCAGCGAACGCGATACTCCTCCGCCAGAAACGCGGTACAGCCCTCGCCCAGGAAACGCGGGGCATCATCGCCAAAAATCTGCTGGATGCGAGGGCTGGTCCAGTAATCCATGAACGCCTTCATATCGGCGAAAGACAGTTCTGCCATACCGTCATAGGCCGGCGCTCCACCTGCGTACGTCTCGGGCAACGTATGGCACTGCACGTAGCGCAACACGCCCATGTCGCGTGGAATTTGTGGCGCGTGTCCGTTGAGCCAGTACTCCTGAAACTGCGAGACGCTCAGATCAGGCCTGCGCTTTAGCAGGAATACCGCCTTCACCCATTGCGTGTCGCGCGTGACCGGCTGCTCCTCGATGAGCACGTATTCGCGGGTGGCGATGAATGCCAGCTTGCTGGTGTCGATGAAATTCGGTTCATCGGCCTGGGCGCCGTTCACATATTCCGGGTTCTGGGGCATGCCGGTCAGATCTTCGAGCCGGTCGTACCAAAGTTCCGCTACGCCGTCGTAAGGCACATTCTCGAAGCCCGGCAGGGGCGTTGGCAGGCGATGGCTCTGGACATACCGGCGCAGCGCGCTGATGCCAAGTGCGATGGGACCGTGAACTTCTTTCCAGTAACGATGGAATGCCCCGTCGTCCATGCCCGGTTTCTTCACTGCGAGTGCGATGCCTTTGATCATGCGTCCTCCCTAGTTGGCGAGTCGGCGCGCACGCCGACGTGTGATGAGTCCTGATCTGGTCGACTCGGGCCGCCTGCAGAAATTTGTGCAATGCAAACAGCGTTGGCTGACGAGATCCTGCGCGTATAGTAGGCGCGAGCAGGCCGCATGAGCACGCGGCGACGATTCAAGAATGGAGCCTCCCATGACCTATGACCTCGTCATCAAGAACGGCACCGTCGTCGATGGTACCGGCGCGCCCCGTCAACGTGCCGATATCGGCGTGAAGGACGGCATCATTGTCGATGTCGGCAAGGTCGCGGGCAGCGCCGCGCGCACCATCGACGCTGCGGACCTCATCGTGGCGCCTGGTTTCGTGGACCCGCACACGCACTACGACGCGCAGATCTGCTGGGATGACATCACCACGCCCTCCTGCTGGCACGGGGTGACATCGG
>JBIKOF010000287.1:0-3580 GCA_044358205.1 Gammaproteobacteria bacterium
AGCAACGGGTTCGCGAGTCGCTGCCGGGAATTCGCGTGTTCTGGGATTTCGATGGGCTCATCAGCCGTCTATATGGCGCGATACCCACGGAGGACGCGAGCGGCGACGTAGCCTTCCGTCGGCTTTGGGTGATCATCGACCCGAATCTGCGCATCCGCAGCGTGATTCCAAGTCTTGCGGATGCCCAAGAGGTTCCGGCGGTTATCGAGGCCTTGAAAAACCTGCCCCCGGTGCCCTTGTTCAGCGGCGTGGCGGTCAACGCACCGGTGATTCTGCTACCGCGGGTCTTCGAACCGGAATTCTGCGAGGAACTGATCTCGCTGTATGAAAGCCATGGTGGAGAAGATTCGGGCTTCATGCAGGAGGTCAACGGGAAAACGACTGCCGTGCTGGATTACCACCACAAACGTCGGTCGGATCACATTATCGAGGACGCAGAAACCCGCACGCGCTTGCAGCAGCGGATCATCCGCAGAGTCGTACCGGAAATCCGCAAGGTGCACCAGTTTGAAGTGACACGGATGGAACGTTACATCGTGGCGCGCTACGACAGCGCGACCAGCGATCATTTTCGCGCCCATCGGGATAACACAACCAAAGGCACGGCGCATCGACGCTTTGCAGTTTCGGTGCTGCTCAACGACGACTACGACGGCGGCGAACTGAGTTTTCCGGAGTACGGGCCTCAGCGCTACCGGGCACCGGCGGGTGCGGCCATCGTCTTCTCGTGCTCCCTGCTACACGAAGTCTCCCGCGTGACGCGCGGCAAGCGCTATGTGTTTCTGCCCTTTCTCTACGATGACGCCGCGGCAGCCATCCGGGAAGCGAACAATTCCTATCTCGACGACAAGGTCGGGCAGTACCGCCGCGGCTGAACGGGGGCACCACCCGATGAGCCGCGACGCACACATCCAGATCCGAACTGTGGCTCACGGGTCGGAAATTTTTCGCCGCGTCGTGATGCTGCGGGAAGACGTGCTGCGCAAACCGCTCGGTCTTGCGTACCGGGCCGAAGATCTCGCCGCAGAGCACGACCAGTTTCATCTCGCGGCCTTCGCAGGAGAAACGCCGGTGGCCTCCGTAATTTTACAGTGGCTTCCCGATCGACTCGCCAAGATGCGGCAGATGGCGGTGGATCCTGCCCACCAGCGCAGCGGGCTGGGCGGCAAGCTGGTCATGGAACTGGAGGGCGAGGCCCGCCGACGCGACATCCACCGAATAGTGCTGCACGCGCGCGAGAGCGCACTTGGATTTTATCTGCGTCTCGGCTACGCGGTGCGAGATGAACCATTCACTGAGGTGGGACTGCCGCATCGGCGGATGGAGAAAGTACTAGTGGGGACGTCTCCGGCCGGGGAGTGAAAAGGCTGGCGAGCACGGCCGCGACGGTACCGGCGAAGAAGGCCGGCACAAGTTCGTAGAGGCCCCACCAGGCCCCCTCTTTCCAGACCACCACGGTGAGTGCGCCGACTCCCATCCCGGCAAGCACTCCCGCACGGGTGAGTCGTGGCCACCAGAGCGCCAGCAGAAGCACAGGCCCGAAAGCGGCTCCAAAGCCCGCCCAAGCATAGGACACCATCCCCAGCACCCGAGCCTCCGGGTCACGTGCCAATGCCAGCGCGCACACAGCCACCGCTAGCACCATCATCCGCCCCATCCATACGAGTTCGCGTTGTGGTGCGGTGGGCCGGAAAAGCCGCCGATAGAGGTCCTCCGTGAGGGTTGTCGCGGCCAGCAGCAGCTGGCACGACAACGTACTCATGACGGCAGCGAGAACTCCAGCCAGGAGCACACCAGCGAGCCACGGCGGAAACAAGGTCCGGGCTAGTGCGATGAACACGAGCTCCGGGTTTGCGAGTTCCCGCGCAAGCCCGGGATCGAGCGTCGCCAATGGAATTCCAAGAAAGCCGACCGTCGCGGCGCCCCCCAGACACAGCGCCATCCACCCAAGATTCAGACGGGCGGCAGCCGCCACGCCGCCGGGTTTGGCGATTGCCATGAAGCGCACCAGGATATGTGGCTGGCCGAAATAGCCGAGCCCCCAGCCCATCAACGAAATGACGCCTGCAAGGGAAGCTCCCGCAAGCGGATTGGCCTGTGCCTCCGGCCAGAGGCTGGACCATCCGGCATTGCTTACCGCAGGTGACGCGTGGAGTACCCAAATGGCAACAGCCGGCACCAGTACCAACGCCAGCACCATCAGAATGGCTTGCAGAGTGTCCGTCCAGCTGACCGCCAGGAAGCCACCCAGAAATACATAACTCACAGTGGCTGCAGCGCCCAACCAAAGTGCGGGGGTGTATGGCAATTCGAACACCCGCTCGAACAGGCGCGCCCCGGCCACCATGCCAGACGCACAGTACAGGGTGAAGAAAACCAGAATCACCAGCGTCATCAGCGCCCGCAGTCGGTAGTTGGGATCACCGAACTTGTGGCAAAAGTAATCGGGCAAGGTGAGCGCATCCCCGCAGCGTGCCGTGTCCTCGCGTAAGCGCCGCGCGACCAGTACCCAGTTCAGCGCTGCACCCAGCAATAGACCCGGGATCATCCACGCGGCACCAAGTCCACTCGCAAATACCGCCCCGGGCAGCCCCATCAGAAGCCAGCCGCTCATGTCCGAGGCCCCGGCGGATAAAGCGGTCACAACGCGACCAAGCCGCCGTCCGCCCAAGATGAAATCCGCCAGATTGCGCGTGGCGCGGTAACCCGCCGCGCCGATGGCCACCATCGCCAGGAGATAAAGAAAAAAAGCGGCGCTCATGCGCAGGCAGACTCCGGGCGCGTGTCACGGGAAATGCAGCGTGCGCAACGTCGGTGAGCACATGCCTCCAGAATCCTAGCATGCGTCCGGGGCAGAACCGCCTTATTCTCAGCGAGTAGCGAAGGACAGCGCGGGCAGTGCGGCCCCCTCCTCCGCGCAGGCCCGAACTTCTTCGATGCGCGGCGCGAGATCGAAGCCCCGGTTGGTGAGCCAATCCGCGTTGTAATAACTGTGCGCGTAGCGCTCCCCGCCGTCACACAGGATGCCGACGATGGAGCCCTGCTCCCGGCGTTCCTGCATCCGCACCGCGAGGTGGAGTGCCCCGATCAGATTAGTGCCCGTGGATCCGCCCACGCGCCGTCCAAGAACACCTGCGAGGTAATGCATGGCGGCCAGCGACGCTGCATCCGGAACCTTGACCATCTCATCGATTACATCAGGGATGAATGAGGCCTCGACGCGGGGTCGACCGATCCCTTCGATACCCGAGCCACGATTAAGCGTGAGGTCTCGGTTGCGCGTGACGAAAGATTCGAAAAAGACAGAATGTTCGGGGTCCGCACATAGCACCTGGGTGCGATGTCGCCGATAACGCACATAGCGGCCGATGGTCGCGGTGGTGCCGCCGGTCCCAGGACTAGTCACGACCCAGCTCGGGGTCGGGTGCCGCTCAAGCCGCATCTGCTCGAAGATCGATTCTGCGATGTTGTTGTTCGAGCGCCAGTCGGTTGCTCGCTCTGCGTAGGTAAACTGGTCCATGAAATACCCCCCCGTCTCCTTGGCCAGGCGGTGGGATTCGGTGTGAATCTGCCCGGGTTC
>JBIKOF010000288.1:0-3569 GCA_044358205.1 Gammaproteobacteria bacterium
AGCCTCGAAATAGATGAGCACGTTACGACAGAACACGAGATGAGCGGGCTGCACGGCCGCCTGCCATTGTGCATCCAGCAGATTGGCCTGCGTGAAGTGGACGCTTTGACGTAAGCCATCGCGCACCGCGTATCCGCCCGGAGCGGGCTCGCACCAACGGTCACGCCAGCGCTCGGCATCGGGGCTGCGGAACGCGCGCGCGGGATAAACGCCCGCGCGGGCCGACACAAGGGCGCTGCCGCTGACATCGACGCCCTCGATCGAAAACTCCTCCGGCGAGAGTCCGGCTTCAGCCAGCGCCATCGCGACCGACCAGGCTTCTTCGCCCGTGGCGCACGCGAGGCACAGTACACGCAGGCGCGCTGGGTTCCGAAAACGTTCGCGGCGCCATTCCGCTGCCGATTCGGCTATCAGCATGAATGGGCCTCCATCGCGCACCATCCAGGTTTCATGCACCACCACAGCTTCCACCAGCGCCTGCAGGTCTCGCGGCGAACGGGCGAGCTGGGCCGCGTAATCCGCGCGGCTCACGCCGCAGCGACTGGACTGGCGCAAAATCTCGGCCTCCAGCGCAGCGTGTCCGAGCAGGCTGGCATCCAGCCCATAGCATGTGCGTAGAAGATCTTCGGGGCTCGCTGGCGGCAGATTCATGCCGGGCTCAAGGCAGTAAGGGCGGCAGCCAGCTCTGGCGTGAGCAGGTGCGGGATGAAGAGCCGCTGGACGGTGATGCCTCCGGTGCTCTGCAGTGGCCCCAACCAGGGTGCATCGCCCAGCTTCACGCCGGGCGGTGACCACGCTTCGGCATCCACGGTCAGCGCATCGGTAACGCGTTCGCACAGAAGACCGAGCGCAGCACCCTCGGCGGGTGTATGGCAAAGCAGTACGCGCGTCGCGAGTGCTGGACGCGCGGCGTCACCGCTCAACAGGAAATGGGCATCGAGGACTGGTGTCCAGTTCCCGCGGTAACGAAACACGCCGAGCAATCCGGCGGGTCCGCCGGGCACCGAGCGCAGGTGGGGCCGCGGCAGGATGCCGTACAGATCTTCCGAGGCAATGGCATAGGCTTCCTGACCTATCCAGAACGGAATGACGAGCATCGTGCGAGGCTCGGCCGTCAGCCGCCGCGATCGGCCTGAAGCAGCGCCGTCAGGGCCTGCATCGCGCCATCACAGGCCCGCTGCGCACGCGCCAAGGTCGAACGCTGTTCTTCGCGATTTTCTTGCCCCGAGCCTCCCGACTCGGATTGCGCCTCGCGCAGCGTGCCGACGCCGCCCTGAACCCCGGCCTGAAATCGCTCGACGCTCATGACGCCCTCACTGACCACTTCGCGAGCCCGCGAAACCTGACGCGCGATCGTGAGGCTGGTCGCCGCGGTCTGATCCGCGAGTCGGCGGATTTCCTGCGCAATGGCGACGAATCCATGCCCGCGATCGCCTGCCTTTTCGGATTCGATGGCGGCGTTCAACGAGAGCAGATTGATCCGCTCGGAGACTTTATCCAGCGCCTTGACCGTATTCGCAATCTCATCCGTGCGTTCGTGCAGACGCGTGAATTTCTCGCCGATGCCCGTGGCTGCGCCCTCGAGCGCCTCCAGCGCGGGCGCGAGGCTTGCCCATTCGGCAGCGCCTTGCGCTTCGGGCTCCTCCGCCAGCATCTCCTGAATTTTTTGGAGTGATCGCAGCGCGTCCTGCAGCGGGGTGAGCGCGTCCTGCAGTTCCCTACGCGGCGGTTTTGGGGAGGGCGGAGCCGGCTCCGCGCGTAGCGCAGGCATCGGGGGCGGGGGTGTGAATGCCTGGTTGGCGCTGGCCCGGAGAGTCGCCTCCCGTTCCTTCGCCGCTTTCAATTCCAAAGTCAGGACCCGGATTTTCCAGCCGCTCACCAGCGCGATTACCAGAGCCAAGCCCCAGCCCAGCCAGTTCAGACCAAGCGCAGTGCTGTTTCCCGTGTTGGCCCATGCCGCCGCGCACGGCCACAGCAGGAGCAAGGTGACATGCCGCAGGGGAACTGCGGGGCGAGATTCAGCGCAACTTGAAGCGAGCCACTTCACTCTGCATCTCCCGCACGGCGCCGTTCAGATTGCCCGCCGCGTTGTTCATCTCGTTGGCTGATTCCGCCGTCAGGCGGGCGGCTTCGTTGAGCTGGAGCATGGATTCGCTGATTTGCGCAGCCCCCTGCGCCTGCTGATGCATGCCTTCGCGCACCATCTGCAGTCTGGGCGCCAAGGCCTCCACGCGATGGATGATGCCATCCAGACGGTCGGCCAGACGGGCCGTGTCCTCCACGCTGCGCGCCATCAACTGTTCGAAGCGGGTCATCTCCCCGACGCCGGCACTGACGGCTGTTTGCATCTCCGCCACCATGGACTCGATATCCAGCGTCGCCACCGCTGTCTGGTCTGCCAGACGGCGGATTTCGCGGGCGACCACACTGAAACCGGTGCCATATTCGCCGGCCTTCTCGGCCTCGATGGCGGCATTGAGGGACAGCAGGTTGGTCTGGTCGGCGACCCGCGTGATGGTGCCAACGATCTGGTGGATATCCCCGGCTTTCTCATCGATCGCGCGCAGCCTGGTGGCGACGTTACTGCTGGTCGTGGCAAGCAGACCCATGGAACCACGCATCTTTTCGAGATCAGCCTTACCTTCGCCGGCGACGAGTGCGTTCTCCGCAGTGACCGTGGAGACTTCTTCGACCGTTTGCTCCAGTGCCTGTGCCGTCACCGAAATCTCGCGGGTCGCCGTGACCACATCGTTGGTGGAGGCTCTGAATTCCGTGACAGTGGCTTCCTGTTGACGGACGGTCGCAGTGATCTGGTTGGAGGTGGCCATCAGTTGCACGCTCGCCAGCTTGACCTGCCCCAAGAGGGCATGAAGGCTGCGGGTCATGAGGAGCACCGCCCGCTCGAGCTGACGGGTCTCGTTCTCGTCTTGCGCGCTGGCGATGTTCTCTGCGGCCGCCACCCCGCCCAGTGCTTCTTCCGCTGACGCGAGGTCGCCGGCCGCGATTTGTTCTGCAATTCGGGTGGAGGCGGTGATGGGCCGCGCGATGCGCGAGCCGATGACCCAAGCGAAAGCGCCCACCAGCAGAATGACGCCAATGCCCGCCGTAGTCGTGCTGCGGGCCAGGTCGCCTAGCGCCTCATCGGCCTTAGCCTTGGGCGCAGAGAACTCTGATTCGGCCACTGTGGCGATAATCACCCAGTCCCAGGCGGGAAAGTACGACAGCGCTGAAATGACGTGTTCCGGCCGGGTGCTGCCGGATCGAGTCCACTGATAGTCCACCAGTGTCACGTCCCCGGGTTTCATCTTCGGGGCCTTGGCGAGCGCAGCGCCCAGCGGCGTATCTGCGGCCATCTGCAGCAGATTCCCTTCCGCCACCCCGGGGCGAGGGACTGCAAGCTGCCCTGCTTGATCCCCGCTTGCGATCATCGCGACCACATAGCCGGTTTCACCGAGCCCTTTCGTGCTGATGATGTCACGGGGTTCCACGCTGGACTGCGGAACCCCGGCGAACACCATGCCGATGACATTGCGCTTGTCGTCGAACAAGGGAGCGTAGGCTGTGACATA
>JBIKOF010000009.1:0-12182 GCA_044358205.1 Gammaproteobacteria bacterium
CGTGCGACGCGGCGGTCTGGCCGAGACCGCAGATATCATCTCTTCCGCCCTCGACGGTGAGCAACGCGGTGTGGCGGATGGCGGCGGGGTCCACGACCCGACCCCGATAGGTGAAGCTGCCACGGGCGAGTCTTGCCTCCTGAAAAATCCAGGACACCGTTTCCAGATAAAACTCGGCCGCGAGGTCGAGTACCGCAAAGTACTCGTCATAGAACGTCTTGATCTTCTCGGCTTCGGCATGCTCGCCGCGCGACAGATGCTCGAAGAGTTTGCGATGCGCCGCCTGATGGCGATCCATGTTCATGGACATGAACGCCGTGAGCTGCAGGAAGCCCGGATAAACCCGACGACCGGCGCCGCCATGGCGTGCCGGGACCGTCGCGATGAGGGAATTCTCGAACCAGCTCATCGGTTGGCGGGACGCCAATTCGTTGACCTTGGTCGGGCTCTCCCGTGGATCGATGGGACCTGCCATCAGGGTCATGGAGCGAGGTGTTGCCGGGTGCCGGTCCTCGGACATCACCGCTACCGCCGCCAATGCCTGTACGCAGGGCTGGCAGACCGCAAGCAGGTGAGCGCCCGGTCCCAGGTGCTCGAGGAAACGAATGAGATAGTCGACATAGTCTTCTACCCCGAAGCGGCCAGCGTCCAACGGCACATCACGCGCATTCGTCCAGTCAGTGAGGTAGACATCGTGATCGGCGAGGAGGGTTTCCACCGTGCCCCGGAGCAGGGTGGAAAAGTGTCCTGACAGCGGCGCCACCACCAGCACGCGCGGCTGGCTCGCGCCACGCGGCTTGGCGAAATGCAAGAGCTTGCCAAACGGCAGGTCCAGCGCAACTTCCTCGGTGACCGTTTCGAGGCCGCCGGTCGTTTTGACCTGATTGATGCCGAAGGGCGGGCGCGCGTGCGACAACTCGAACCGCGACACCATCTCGAGGCCCGCAACGAACCACTGCCGAACGAAGTCCGCCCCCCCCCAGTGGGACCAGCCGGCCATGTCCCGCATCTCCCGCGCCAGCCGACGGAACGGATTGATGAGGTCATCTTGAAACTGGTAACCCTGATAAAGCATCTGAGTGCCTCTGGTTGACTGCGCCGAACCGCGGCGCAACATCAAAACGCTGGCGGCCATTGTTGCGCTGCGAGATGATTACGGCAAGCACACCCCGGAGGGACTGTCGCATGGCGCGCGCGCAACTCACGATCTCGTCACAGAATTACTCCTCGTGGTCGCTCCGCGGCTGGCTCCTTTGCCGCATGGCGGGGCTGGATTTCGAGGAAGTCCGGGTGGATCTGAGCGACCCCAACATGCGCCAGGAGCTCCTACTGCTCTCGCCCTCGGTGCTGGTGCCGCGACTGGTCCACGACGGGGTAACCGTTTGGGACACCTTGGCCATCGCCGAATATCTCAACGAAATTGCCCCGGAAGCCGAGCTCCTGCCAACCGACCGGGCGGCGCGGGCGCATTGCCGCTCTGTCTCCAGTGAGATGCACTCCGGGTTCTATAACCTGCGCTCGGCGCTGCCCATGAATCTCAAGGCCAGACACACTGCGTTCCGGATTTTCTCCGGTGCCCGTCCGGACATCGAGCGTATCAAGGCCCTCTGGAGTGAATGCCTCGACACCTACGGCGGACCTTGGCTGTTTGGCGACAGAACCATCGCAGACGCTATGTATGCGCCGGTGTGCACCCGCTTTCGGACCTACGCGGTCGCCCTGGAGCCCAAACTGCAGGCGTACTGTGAGCAAATCTTCGACTGGCCACTGATGGAAGAGTGGACGGCGGGCGCTCTGCGCGAACCCGACGAAATCATCGAACTCGACGTCGAGTTCTGAACCCGCGGCAACCGTCGGCATCCGCCGCGCGTGCCGAACACGCCCCCAGGGGCTGGAGACGCAACCATGATTCTCAAAGGAAAAACAGCACTGGTCACCGGTTCGACCAGTGGTATCGGGCTTGGCGTTGCCGTGTGTCTGGCGGGCGAAGGTGCCAACATCGTCCTCAATGGATTTGGGGATCCTTCTGCGGCCATCGCAGCGGTCTCGGCGTTGGGTGTGGAAGTCGTGCACCACGCGGCGGATATGCGCAGTCCAGACGAAATCGAGGCATTGGTCCAATTTGCGACTGAGCGCTTCGGGTCGGTCGATGTGTTGGTGAACAACGCGGGTATCCAGTACGTCGCGCCTGTGGAAAATTTCCCGGTGGAACGCTGGGATGCCATCATCGCCATCAATCTGAGTGCAGCTTTTCACACGACTCGGCTTGCCATCCCCGGCATGCGAGCGCGCAACTGGGGCCGGGTCATCAATATTGCCTCCACACACGGGCTCGTCGCGTCAGCGGCCAAATCTGCCTATGTCGCCGCCAAGCATGGCATCGTGGGGCTGACCAAGGCGGTGGCCTTGGAGACAGCCACCACCGGTGTGACGGTGAACGCTATCTGTCCAGGCTGGGTGCTTACGCCGCTCGTGCAACAGCAGATAGACGCGCGCGCGGCGGCGCAGGGCATCGCGGTTGAAGCAGCGAGTCGAGAACTTCTCGCAGAGAAGCAGCCGTCACTGGCGTTCACCACACCGGAGCAGGTTGGCGGATTGGCGGTATTTCTGTGTTCGCCTGCCGCAAACAACGTTCGCGGCGCGGCGTGGGCGGTGGATGGAGGGTGGACTGCCCAGTAAGCGGACGGCGCCGCGCAGGACTGTCAGCCCGCGCGGTCTTTCGCGATGAGATAGTTGATGACTTCGATGAGCGCCTTCTCACTGCCGGCGCTCTGCACACTGATGCGGTATTTGCCGTTGACGATGATCGCCGGCACGCCCGTGATGCCGGCGCCACGCGTGTACTGTTCGGCTTGTCGAACCTTGCCGTCGATGGCGAAGCCGGTGTACGCCGCGGTGAAATCTTTTTCGTTGAACCCTTGCTCAACTGCGAAGCGGATTAGCGCTTCTTCGCTGTAGATCTTCTGCCCGTCGGCGTGCAGCGCCTTGAACAATGGGGCATGCAGACGCTCACTTTCGCCAAGTGCCTCGGCGGCATAGAAGGCGCGCGCATGAGGGGTCCAGTCTGCAGAGAACACCGCGGGGATTCGGCGGAAATTTACGTCGCCCGGTTTGGTCTTCAACCAGTCGGTGAGCGTAGGCTCCAGATGATAGCAATGCGGGCAGCCGTACCAGAAAAGCTCCACCACCTCGGGCTTGTCGGCCGCCATCGTCGGCAGCGGCGCCGGCACCAGGAAGTAATGCGTGCCTTCCTCGAACTTCGTCTCTGCGAATGCGCCGAGGGTGGCGAGTGCCAGCAGAGAAGCAAGCAGTAAACGTGTCATGCGCGCGCTCCCGCTCTCAGTGCAGGCCTTGCAGGAACTTCGAGACGCTCTCGATTTCCTCCGGGCTCAGGCGCGCCGCGATTGTCGCCATGATGGCAGCGGCACCCTGTGCGCGCTCGCCATTTTTGTAGGCGTTCAGTTGCAGCTTGGTGTAGGCCGCGTGTTGGCCGCGCAGTGCGGGGTACTTCGCGCCTGGGTTGCCGGCCCCGTTCGGACCATGACACGCCATGCAGGCGGGAACCCCGGTTGCGGCATTGCCGCCGCGATAGAGCTTGGCACCGATCTCCGTGCCTGCCGCGTCCACTGAGGCAATGTTCAGCGTTTGGGTGGAGAAGTAATCGGCGATGTCCACCATGTCCTCTTCGCTCAATGGCGCGGCCATAGCGTTCATGTTCACGTTCTTGCGGGTGCCAGCCTTGAAGGCCTTGAGCTGCTCGACCAGATAGCTCGCATGCTGGCCGGCGAGGTTGGGCCACTCGGGATTGGTGACGCTGTTGCCGTCCATCCCGTGGCAAGCGCCACAGGCCATCGCTTTGGTCTTGCCGTCGCCTGCCTGTGCTGTCGCGCAAATCAGGGCCAGTCCCACAAACACAATCTTGCTAAGGTGCTTCATCGCCTGCTCAACTTTCGAGAATTCCGCCGAAGGATAATACACAGCCGGGGGCGGGCGAATCCGCCGGCCGGCGCGCGCTACTATACCCCGAAGCGGAGACTCCACCCACCATGCAGCCTATTTCCCGAGTGCACGCCTATTTCAGGCAGGCGCGATTTCTCTTGAGTGCCCCCCAGCGACGGGATCTCCCACCTGATGAAGGCGGGGAGGTCGCCGTGCTCGGTCGCTCAAATGTCGGTAAATCCAGCGTCCTCAACGCCATGTGCGATCAGCACGGGCTCGCGCGGACCAGCCGAACCCCGGGTCGAACCCAGCTAATGGTCGTCTTCGACCTCGGGGAAGGCCGACGCCTGCTCGACCTGCCGGGGTTTGGCTACGCCGCGGTACAGCGCGAATTGCGGGCCCAATGGGACAAGACCTTGCCCGAGCTGCTGGAGTCCCGACGCTGTCTGCGCGGCCTGCTGTTACTGGCCGATGCACGTCACCCCCTCAAGTCGGAGGAGTTGGGCCTCTTGCGCTGGGCAGGACAGGTGGGCCTGCCGGTGCTGCTGGCCCTCAATAAGGCCGACAAGCTCAACCGGGAGGCAGCCCACAAGGCACTCCGCGCGGCGCGGGAGACCCTGCGCAGTTTTCACATTCAGGTGGCGCCTGTGCTGGTTTCAGCCACGACGCATCAAGGCATCGAAACCCTGCGCGAGGCGCTGCATGCTTGGTACGGCGGTGGAGATTCCGGGTCGGACATCGCAGCGAGGGCGGATGAGGAATAGAGGCGAGATGAAAAGAGGCCCCGGTCTTCAGGGGTGGGGAAGACCGGGGCCACGGACGGCAGACTTTGCTGGGGGAGCAAAGCCTCCCTGCCAAGAGAGGGGGCGGCAGGGACGTTCCAGGAACGTAGCGAGTAGACCGGGTCTGAGTGCGTAGAGTTCCCGCAAGGACGCGGGAACCGAGAACGGAAGCTGGGCGTCGGCCCTGTAAGCCTCAGGCGCCGCCGTACTTGCGGCGGAATTTGTCTACGCGGCCGGCGGTGTCGACGATTTTCTGCTGGCCAGTGTAGAACGGATGGCAGGCCGAGCAGACGTCCACTGAGAGGGCCTCGCCCTTGAGGGTGGAACGCGTGCTGAAGGTGTTGCCGCAGCTGCAGACGACGTTGACGTCGTGGTAGTCGGGATGGATGTCGGCTTTCATGGGCGCGGCCTTCTGGCTCGAGGGATAGTCAAGGGGGCGCAATGCTAGCCGCTGACCCCCTCGAATTCAAGCACCGGGCGGGTGCAAGGCTGGCGCTGTCAGCCGAATTCCGCCACGACCGGCGCATGATCGGAGGGCTTATCCCAACCTCTCGGCTCACGGGCAATGCGGCTGTCCTTGCAGTGCCCGGCCATCGCGGTACTCGCCAGAATCAAATCGATGCGCAGGCCGAGATTGCGTCTGAAGCCCCCGGCGCGATAGTCCCACCAGGAGAAATGCCCGGCTTCCCCTTGCAGGCTGCGGAAGGTATCGACCAAGCCCAGACCGAGCAGTGCACGGTAGGCGTCGCGCTCCGGGGTGCTGCACAGGATTTTTTCGTGCCAGGCCGCCGGGTCGTGAACGTCCCGGTCATCCGGTGCGATATTGAAGTCTCCCAACAGGACCAGCGCCGGGTGCCGCGTAAGCAACTCCCCGACCCACTGCACCAGAGCCGCGAACCAATCAAGTTTATAGGCGTATTTCTCGCTGCCGACTTCAGAGCCGTTCGGGACATAGACGTCGAGCACGTATAGATCCCCGAAATCCACACCCAGGATCCGGCGTTGGGGATCTGCAAAATAGGGGTTGTCGGTGGTGACGGATAGCGGCGCCGAGCGGCTGAGGACTGCCACCCCGTTATAGGTTTTCTGCCCCGAGATGCTCACCGAGTACCCCAACGCTTCGAGTTCCGCGCGGGGGAACGCGCCGTCTTCGACCTTGGTTTCCTGGAGGGCCAGAATGTCGGGAGAGGAATCTGTCACCCAGCGCTGCACGTGCTCCAGGCGCGCGCGCAACGAGTTAACGTTCCAGCTGGCGATGCGCACGGTGCGCGCGCAGATCAGACGCGGAATCCGCCGTGCCGGCGACGGTTGCGGTAGTCCATAAGGGCAACTCCGCCAACGAAACTCCCCAGCAACAGCAAGATGACCAAGCCGATTGCCAACCCGGAGACGTTTCCACCGGACCCGACACTCGACGAACCATCGGTTTCCGACAGGCGGTCTTCGAGGGTTTCAATTTCGTCTTCCGCTTCTTCCAGCGATTCGGTGAGTTCGGCGTTGCTCTTGCGCAGCTCGGCCAGCATTTCCCCGTCGACTCCTTCGGGCGCGGACTCAGAGGCTTTGCGCAGGTTCGAAACCTCGCTCTCCAGTTCGCTCGCCTTGAGCTTCTGGGCGGACAGCTGACTTTTCAGTTCAGTGTTCTCGTTGGTGAGCTCGTCGACCCGACCACCATCATCGCCGGGCTTCGCCTTGCCGCTTTCCAGCGCCTTGAGGCGATCGGCGAGGGCTTGCTTGTCGCGCTTCAGTTGTTCGAGCTGAGTGGCGGCGGGTGCATCGGGCATCAGATAGGCCGCATCGACCCAGCCCACGATGCCATCCGCATCCTTCACCTGCGCGGTCTTGTTCTTGCGCGCCAGCACCTCCAGTTTGCTGCCGGTGGGCAGCACTTTCACGATGGTGCTCTGAAGGTCTTCGTTTTCGTGGATGCCGACCAGCAGCTTGTCGATGACATAGGCGGAATCGGCTGCGAGGGCGGGGCGCGCGTCCGTGAACCCGAGGAGTCCGGCCAGTACGATCGACGCCAAGGGGCGCAAGGTCTTCATGGCGGCAAGTTGTAATCGGAATCCGCACGGGCGTCCAGTGCGGTACCGCAGACCGGGCAATGTGGATCACGGCGAAAGCGCAGGCGGCGCCATTCCATGGTCAGCGCATCCAGGAGCAGCAATCGACCTTCGAGGGTTTCTCCGATGTTCATCAGAACTTTCATGGCCTCGATCGCCTGCAGGCTGCCGATGACCCCGAGCAGCGGTGCCACCACGCCTGTCTGGGTGCAGGTTTCCGCAACCCCTTCGCCATCGTCGTAAAGGCATCGATAGCACGGACTTTCACCAACGCCGGGGTGAAACACCGTGATCTGGCCCTCGAAGCGGATGGCTGCCCCCGAGACGAGTGGTTTGCGGCGCCGGTGACAGCTTGCGTTCAGGCCGAAGCGGGTCGGAAAGTTGTCGGTGCAATCGATCACCACATCCACTGAGTCGATCACCGCATCCAACGCCTCGCCTTCCAATACGCGAGAGACTGTTTCGACGCGCACGCCTGGATTCAGCGCGTGCAGTTTTTCAGCGGCGGAGATGACCTTGGGACGTCCGAGGTCTTTAGTGAGGTGAATGATCTGGCGCTGGAGGTTGGACAATTCGACTTCATCGAAATCAACGAGTACCAGCCGCCCGACACCGGCCGCCGCTAGATAGAGCGCCACCGGCGAGCCCAGCCCGCCCAGCCCGAAGATGGCGGCACTGCCGTCGAGGAGGCGCTGCTGTCCATTGATATCTATCTCGGACAGCAAAATCTGCCGGCTGTAGCGCAACAGCGTCTCGTCATCCATGCGCATCGATTCCTTTCCTGCCAAGGCTCACGCGTTCCAGGCCCGCCAGATCGCGACGCGTCTCCACGGCCTCAAACCCCGCCGCGCGCAGCCGTTCGCGCACTGCCGGGCCTTGCACCGCGCCGTGCTCGAGTATCAGCCAGCCGCCGGTTGTCAGCGCAGCGGGCGCCTTGGCAATAATGACTTCCAGATCTGCCAGCCCTTCGTTCGCGGCGACCAGCGCCTCTTGCGGCTCTCGAATCACGCCGGGCGCCGAGAGGGCGGAATCGCCCGGAGCGACATAAGGTGGATTGGCCACGATCACCGCATAGCCCGCGTGATCACTGGAGGTCCCCTTCGCGTTTGGCAATTCGGCATGCCAGTCGCCTGCAACACACTCGACATGATGGAGCCCGAGTCGATCCCGGTTACGCAGGGCGACGGCCAGCGCGCCCGGGCTGCGTTCCACAGCCGTGATACTGGCATGCGGGCGTTCGCTTGCAATGGCGAGCGCGATCGCGCCGCTGCCCGTCCCGAGGTCCAGCACATGACACGCGGTCATCGGACAGTGTTCGAGCGCTGCCTCCACAAGGATTTCGGTGTCGCCGCGTGGCACAAGCACAGCAGGCGTGACCTCCAGTTCAAAAGACCAGAATTCCTGTCGCCCGCGCAGGTACGCCGTTGGCTCGCCCTTGGCTCGGGCTTCGACGAGCGCCCGGAAGCGTGCCTCATCCGGGACAGCCACGCGTGCGTCGTGCCGACAGAAAAGGCCGGCGCGGGATTGCCTCAGCACTTCCCCGAGCAGCAGTTCAGCATCCAGCCGCGCGCTTGGTAAGTGTCTGAGCTGCTCGCTTGCCTCCGCCAGCAGGGTTTGCACGGTAGGGCCTTCCTCCACGGCATCAGCTCTCGGCCATCTGCGCCATCAGATCTGCCTGATGCTCGTTCAGCAGAGGCTGGATGATCAGATCTAGATCGCCTTCGAGTGCCTCCCCCAGCTTGTAGAGGGTGAGGTTGATCCGGTGATCGGTCACCCGTCCTTGTGGGAAGTTGTAGGTACGGATGCGCTCTGACCGATCACCCGAGCCCACCAGATTGCGTCGGTTCTGAGCCTGCTGCGCGGTTTGGCGATCGCGCTCACTTTGCAACAGACGCGCCTTCAAAAGGCTCAGCGCGCGGGCGCGGTTCTTGTGTTGAGAGCGCTCGTCCTGACACTCCACCACCACACCTGTCGGCAGGTGGGTAATGCGGATGGCCGAGTCGGTCTTGTTGACGTGCTGCCCGCCGGCGCCTGAAGCCCTGAAGGTGTCGACCTTCAGATCCGCCGGGTTGATTTCGATGTCCGTGATTTCGTCGGCCTCAGGGAGGATGGCGACGGTGCATGCCGAGGTATGGATGCGGCCCTGTGATTCGGTGGCGGGAATGCGCTGCACGCGGTGGGCGCCAGACTCGAATTTGAGCACCGAATAGGCCCCGTGACCGATGACGCGGGCGATGATTTCCTTGTAGCCACCCAGCTCGCTCTCGTTGCTGCTGAGAATCTCCACCTGCCAGCTGCGACGCTCGGCATAGCGGGTGTACATGCGAAACAAATCGCCGGCGAAGAGTCCCGCCTCATCGCCTCCCGTGCCTGCGCGAATTTCCAGAAAGATATTGGCTTCGTCGGCAGGGTCGCGGGGCAGCAGCAACAGATTGATCTCGCCCGCGAGGGTCTCCAGTCGGCGTCGGCACTCGCCTATCTCCTCGCTTGCAAGGGCGCGCAGTTCCGCGTCGTCTTCTTTCAGCATGGCTTCGGCGTTGGCGAGTTCGTCCGCGGCCTGACGCCAGCGTCCGTAGTGTTCGACCACCGGATCAATTTCAGCCCGTTCCCGGGAGAGGGTGCGGAAACGGTCGGCCTGACCCGCAATTTCGGGACTCGCGAGCATGGCATCGAGCTCCTCGCGGCGATCGCGCAGGATCTCGAGTTTCCGGACGAGGCTTTCTTTCATGGACTGGACATGCAGCGATGCGCGACCGGGGCCAGCGCGGCTGGCATGAATGGAAGAGGGATCCTTTAGTGGAACCTTCAAGGCCCCCGCAGGGTCCTGATGGCTGCGGTATAGTCTAGCGCAGGACGCCGACGCTGGCCCGCCGTCCCTCCCAATGCAAGAGAAACCCACCGTGCCCGACCATCCCCTCCGGCGACTTGCCACCCTGAGCCTGGCGCTTCTGCTGATGGCGGGCTGCGCCACCCCGCCACCCCCGGCCTCAACGCCGCCCGCGCAGGCTGTGGTCACCGGGGCCCCCGAGAAGCCTGTCGGAACCGGCTTCACGGAAGATCTCCTTGCGCTCGCTGAGGCCCCGACCAGCCCGGAGGCCCTCGAAACCGATCCGCTCTATCGCGCCATCAGCGCGGAGTTCGCAGGTCAGCGTGACGACCTCGCCTTTGCCGTCCAACAGTACGAGGCTCTGGCGGCGGAAACCCGCGATCCCGCCATCGCCGAGCGCGCGACCCGAGTGGCCATGTTTGCGGAGGACGACGCGGCCGCGCTGCGCGCGGTGGAGCGCTGGGTGAGCCTCGCGCCAGATGATCTGGAGGCCCGACAGATTGCCGCAGCCCTGAACGTGCGGCGGGGAGAGGCGGCGCCGGCGATTACCCACCTCGAGTACTTTCTGGCCCACGATCGCTCGCCGGATGAAACCAAGCTGCGGGCTGTGGCGAGCCTGCTCGGACGCGAGCAGGACAAGTCCACGGCGCTTGCCGTGATGGAACATCTCGTCGACACCCGCGTTGGCGAGGCGGACACACTGTTGATGTATGCGGTGCTTGCCTTGCGCGCCGAAGATCTCGCGGCCGCGCAGCGCGCCATGGATCGACTGATCGAAAAAGCCGATGTCAAACCTGCCATCGCACTGGCCTATGTGGATGCGCTGCAGAAAGAGGGTCGACGCGAGGAAGCCCTGTCCTTTCTCGAACGTGCGCTGGCCCGAACCCCCGGGGAATACGGCCTCCGCCTGCTGAAGGCCCGATTATTGGGCGAGCTCAATCGCTTCGAGGACGCCCGCAAGGAATTCCTCATCCTCGATCGCGAACAGCCCAATACCGAAGACGTGGTGTTTGCGCTGGGCCTGCTTGCCATTGAAACCCGTCGTTACGACGAGGCCTGGACTCGGTTCGAAGCGCTCGCTGGTTTCGAGGCCCGGGCAGTCGACGCGCAGTTCTATCTGGGTCAGGTGGCCGAGATGCAGGGCAAGCCCGCGTTAGCCCTGCAGGCCTACGAAAAAGTCGGGGAGGGTGAGTATGTGTTCCCCGCAAGATTGCGGCAGGCCGCGCTGCTTTCGGCCGAGGGCAAGGCGCCACAGGCGCTCGCCATAGTCGACGCGCTGCGCCCGGATGACGAGGAACAGGCGCGACAGGCGCTGCTCGCGAAGGCAGAGTTACTCATCAACGCGGACGACCTCACCGCCGCCATGACCCTGTTCGACAATGCACTGAATGGTCAGGAAGATCCCACTCTCCTCTACAGCCGCGCCATGCTTGCCGAACGCATGGATCGTCTCGATGTGCTGGAAGCCGATCTCAAAAAAGTAATCGCGCTCGAACCCGGCAACGCCGAGGCACTGAATGCCTTCGGTTATACCCTGGCCGATCGGGGCCTGCGTTTGGAGGAGGCGCGCGGGTATATCGAGCGCGCGCTCGCCCTCTCGCCGGACAGCTTTTTTGTGCTCGACAGTATGGGCTGGGTGCTGTTCCGTCTGGGCAAGGCTGAGGAGGCGGTGGGCTACCTCGAGAAAGCCCGCGCCTTGCGTAATGACCCGGAGGTTGCGGCCCATCTGGGCGAGGTGCTGTGGAGCCTGGGCCGGCAGGCCGAGGCTCGTGCGGTGTGGGATGCGGCGCTGAAGCTCGCCCCTGAAGATCCCCGCGTGCTCAAGACCATGGAACGCCTCACCCGGTGAAGAGACAGCGGTGGGGGCTGTGGGCGGGGATGTCGGATCTGGCCCGCCCGCTTGGGCTCGGTGTTCTGGCGTTACTCGCGGCTTGTGCCCTGCCGGACGTCCGTCCGACACCCGAACCCGCAATCGATCCGGTGGCCAGCGCTTGGGACGCACGGGTTGCCACCCTCACGTCGCGCGCGAATTTCGGTCTGCGGGGCCGCATTGCCATCCAACGCGGATCCGAGGGCGCGCAGGCCCAGCTAAGCTGGACCCAGGCTGCTGAAACCTGGGATTTACGGCTTGTCGCACCGCTCGGCCAGGGCACCGTCCGCCTCGAAGGAGCACCCGGCGAGGTGGTGTTGTCCACCCCGGATGGGGCGCACTATCGGGCGAAGGATGTCGATGCGCTCATGAAGACGCATCTGCAGTGGTCCCTGCCGGTGGCTGGCGCACGTTACTGGATACTGGGGGTGCCAGTGCCCGGACACCCGGTCGGTCAGCTGTCGCTGGACGCCGAAGGGCGGCTGCGCGATCTCGCGCAGGATGGCTGGCGAATCAGTGTGCTCGAATATCAAAATGGGCCGGCCGAGCCCGGGGGGCTGGTGTTGCCCAGACGGCTTTTCCTTTTGGGCAAAGACGTGCAACTGCGCATCGTCATCACGGCCTGGACCGCGTCTCCCCATTGAGGGTGTCTTCATCATGTCTTCCACCCAGTCTCCTGATCCCATCACCCTCACCTGGCCCGC
>JBIKOF010000289.1:0-3567 GCA_044358205.1 Gammaproteobacteria bacterium
ATACCTCGTGGCATGCAGGCGTACTGGCGCTGGTACCAAACCTCATCCCAATCGTGCTGAATTTCGGGGTCATGAGCTACCTTGGCGTTCCGCTGAACCCAGGCACTGCCATGGTCGCGGCAATTGCCATTGGACTCGCGGTCGATGACACGATTCACCTCATGACCCGATTCGGCGCAGAGAGTCGGCTCAGATTGGACGAACGGGAAGCCGTGCGAGCAACTATCCGGGGCGAATCAGTGCCTGTGCTAACGACCGCTGTCGCCCTCGCCCTGGGTTTTGCCGTGTTCGGTTTGTCAGGCTTTCGCATCGTCGCGGAATTCGGACTTCTTGCCGCGGGGACCATGGTGTATGCGGCAATGTCCGATTTGATGCTCATGCCCATTCTGCTGAAGCATCTGCGCTTGGCGACCGTGTGGGATATCGTCAATCTGAAAGTCGATGAAGCCGTACTCAATAACTGCCCACTTTTCAGGGGAATGAGCCCCTACCAGGTCAAGAAGATTATCCTCCTCTCGGACATGATGGAGTTCGCCCCGGGGGACGCGCTCATCCGGCAGGGTGAGAACTCAACGGGGATGTTCGTGCTACTGGCAGGAACCGTTGATGTCATCATCGAACGCGACGGGACGGAGATGACCGTAGATCGCGGGAAGCCCGGAGATCTGTTCGGGGAAATTGGATTTGCGGCACGGGACGTGGCCCGCACGGCGAGCATTATCGCCAGTTCCAGAGTGTCCGCCATCCGGCTGGATGCCGAGCGTGCCCAGCGCGGAATGCGATTTTATCCGGGTATCGCCATCCGGCTTTTCAGGAACATATCTCGGGTTCTGGGCGCTCGACTGGTCGCGTCTCATGAGCGTCTGCTGCGCACACCGGACTTGCTGTAGCGCGCGCTTGAACGCTTAGCGCGCCTTCAACCCAAGCGCTGCCGCGGTCATGCACTAAAAAGAGATTTCGATGCCCCCCTGCATCAGTAGGGGCATGCCGACCCGAATCCCTCGCGTGCGGTCCACGATGTAATCCCGGTCGGTCAGGTTTTTGGTCGCAAGAAAGAGCGTTGCCCCCCACTGCTTGAGTGGGTAGGTTGCCGCCGCGTTGAAGATGAGCGCCGACTTGATTTTCCCTACCTGTCCATTGCCACCCGCGGGTGCCACCGCGGTATTGGCGAAATCGGAAAACTGATCATCCGTGAATATTGCCTCTATGCGGATATCGAGTCCGCTCGACAGTGTTATACCCAGCGTGTTGGTGGCGAGATGCTCAGGAGCATAGGGCAAGCGCAAGCCCGCGCGTGAGTTGGCGACAACGGTTCCGTCGCTGACCCGACGAACGGGTGTTTCCTGGTCCGCTGTGGGCAGCCAGGTCCACGCGCTCTGGAAGTAGGCATTGAAATCACTGGCAATAAGCGCCCGGCTGTCGAAGCGCACGAACAGTTCGAGCCCCTCATAGAGCGTTTCACCCTGGGCCAAGGGCGTACTCCCCCCTGCAATGGAGCCCACCATGATCTGGTTGTCGAAATCGTTGCGGAACACCGTGGCCTCCACCCGGGCGCCCGGTCGAGGCTCGGCGCGAAGACCGAGTTCGGCATTGAGGCTCTCCTCAGGTTCCACGTCAGTGAATGTGGCAGTGGTGCCATCGGTCCCGATGAGATCCTCGGTGCGTGGTGGCGCGAATCCCTTGTGCAGTCCGCCGAATAAGGTCAGAACCTCAGTCGGGTTGTAGGTCGCGCCGAAACCAGGCATGACTTCAGCCAGATCATCATCGCCCTCACTTAGGGTCAGGTTGTTCGCGCGCTCATTCTCGACATATTCCACCCTGAATCCGGGCGTCAGTGTGAACTGCCCGAGATAAACCTTGTTCTGGGCGAAAAGGGAATACGCATTGACATTACGCTCATTGTCCTCGGCGATTGCGCCACCCCTGGCGGTTGGGCTTGCGCCGTTCATCTGTAGGCGGTCCTGGGTTTCGAAGTGGGCTCGGACGCCCGTCTGAAATTCCTGCTGCAGACCAAACAGTGTGTGCGCCGCCAGAAGTCTTGGCTCTACACCGTAGGTGTAATAACTCCGCAAGCGTCCCTGGTCCGAGGCACAGGCATTCGGGTCTACTCGCTGACCCGCAGCCCGTGCGTCTCTGAAAGCGTTTCCGCATTGGGTATCGGTTGTCGTACTCGACTGACGCCACCATTCCCGATTGAAGTGTGTGAAATAGGCATTGGTCGTCAGGTTGAAGGAATCGAGGAACAGCAGTTCATGAGTGGCGGAGGCGCCCCACCGGTCCGTCGTGAATTCGTCGTTCGCAAACGGATTGTAGCGATATCCAAAGTTGGCGAGTTCAGCATCCGTGATTCCCGTGTAGGAAAGCTGCGACTCTTCGCCAAAATAACTGGCTTTCAAGGTGATTGCCTGATTTTCAGTGAGCTCAATTCCCCCTTTCAAGGCAATATCATCAAGACGTGAGTGTTCGTTATCTCGCGATCCATCGGCTTGCTTGTGCGCATAATTCAGGAGACCGCCAGCGCCTCCCAGAGAGAGTCCGCCGTTGAAATATCCCCGGTTACCGCCCGTGAGGGTCACTTTCCCACCGAACTCCCGCGGCGGTGTGGGGGTGATGTAGTTGATGACCCCGCCGATGGTCTGCGGGCCAAACAGCAACTGCTCCGATCCTTTAAGAATCTCGATGCTGTCGAAGCGCTCGATGGGAGGATGGTAGTAACTGGCATTGTCGCCATACGGGGCATACGCGAGAGGCAGACCGTCTTCCAGAAGCAAGACTTTGGTGGACCGCGTGGGATTGAGTCCGCGCAATCCGATATTCGGTCTCATGCCCATCCCTTCCTCATCTCGGACGAGGACGCCGGGGGCTTTGCGCAACGCTTCGTTGACTGTAAAGACGTGACTGCGGTGGAGTTCCTCGCGGTCGAGCACGCTCGCCGAACCCGCAATTTCCTTGCGCCGGTCACTGGAACCAACGACTTCCACCGTTGGAAGGCGGAACTGCTTTTCACCAGTCTCGGCAGCACCAACGTCCGGGCCCGGAAGAAACCCGAGAAGCGTCGCGCAAACCGGGGCGAGGCGACCGAGAACCGTGGCGAGAGGGTGAGACATTAACTTGGCCGGATTTTGATTTCTTGAGAAGCATTCTCATTTACCAAAACACTTCTGTCAATAATGAAATCCCGCTTGAACTGCCCCGCGCAGTTATCCGGCAAGCGATCCTAAACGCGTAGACTTGGGCCATCTGCCCCAAGTTTCGTTAGCTTCAGAGGTCCCCCATGCTCTTAGGAATATCCATCCTCATCGAACTGGTCGTCGCGGTCATTGCGTTTGCAACAGCGCGAAAGGGGCGTCCTCACCTCTACGGGCTCAGCTTCACCTTCGGGGCATACGTGCTCTATGACCTCAACCGGATGGCCGGCTCGCCAGTGATAGGACCCGTTTTGTCCGGTCTCTTTCTGCTCGCGTCGCTGGGGGCGTTGGTGGCCGTGATCGGCCTGTGGCGCGAACCAGGGAAACCCTGATTCAAAGCCAAGCGGGTTGCGGAGTGGTTCGACCACTTCACTTGCGC
>JBIKOF010000290.1:0-3566 GCA_044358205.1 Gammaproteobacteria bacterium
TTCGGGTTGTACGTAATGGGCAACGTCGGCGATAGCCACCTGGAGAACGTAGCCGCTGCGCGTGCGGCGGCAATGGATGGCGTCGTCGAAATCCCGCGCGTCCACACCATCGATGGTGACGAACGGCAGATGACGCAGATCCTCTCGACCTTCGATGTCTTCTGCCGTGACGGAGGTCGGTACTGTACGCAGCTCCGGTGCGAGTGCGTCTGGCCACAAGGTCGGCAAGCCATGGGTGCGGATAGCGACGTCGATTTCCATGCCGGGCGCCATGTGTTCCCCCAGCACCTCGCTGACATGCCCCAACGCCTGGTACCTCGAATCCGGAGGCTGGTCGATGGTGACGACCACAATCTGGCCGTGCCGCGCTCCCCCGGCTTTACCCGGTGGCACCAGGATGTCCTGATTGAGATGCCGGTTGTCGGGGCTGACGAACCCCACCCCACCCTCTTCGAAGTAGCGACCGACGACTTCGGTGTTGGCCCGGCTCAGCACTTCGACCACGCTGCCGTAGGGCCGATCTCGATCGTCCTGTCCGGCGATGCGCACCAGAATGCGGTCACCATGCATCACCTGACGGGCATCGCGGGGGGCGAGAAATATGTCCGGGGTGCCATCATCGGGCCGCACGAAGGCGTACCCGTCGGGGTGGCCGATGACCCTGCCGGGCAGGAGCTCCATCGCGCTTGCGATTCCGTAGCGCCGATCGCGCGTCTGGACGAGCTGGCCATCACGCACCATGGCGCGTAACCGATTGCCCAGCGCCCCAATCTCGTCGCGGGCCCGCACCTCCAGGAGTGCAGCGATTCGCTCGTGAGAGCACGGGGCTCCCGCCGCTTCCAGCCGCTTCAGGATGGCGTCGCGGCTGGGGATGATGAGGGCTCTGGGGGCGTCGCGTGTCATGCTCCCATGGTAATGCATGGGCCGCAGGAAGGCGCGGACCGGCGCCATTCACGCCGTGACGCGCGTTGACTCACTGGAGGCTACCCGGTAGATTTCGCAGCCCTTGCCGAGGTGGCGGAATTGGTAGACGCGCTGGTTTCAGGTACCAGTGGAGAAATCCGTGGAGGTTCGAGTCCTCTCCTCGGCACCACCCAGTCGCTGACTGGGTGTCCTCAAGGCTGCACCGTTCAGTGCAGCAGCATCACTAAGACATACCCGACGTAGAGCACCAAGTTTACGATGAGGTGCCACACCCGCAGGTTTCCGCGCCGCGCCAGGACATAGAGCCAGGCGGCGGCGATGTACGCCACCACGATGCCGACGAGCACTTCGTGGTTCGGTGTCCATGGGGTTAGCAACAATCCAATCGCCGGCAACAGGCTGCCTTGGAACACCATCGCACCCGTGATATTGCCGAAGGCAAGCGTGTCCTTGCCGCGACGAATCCACAGGATACTGTTCACCTTTTCCGGCAACTCCGTCGCAATCGGCACGATGAGTAACGCGAGCAGCAGCGGTGAAATCCCGACCACGTGTGAAAACTGTTCCACCCCATGGACAAACGTCTTGGCACCGCCCACGAGCAGCGCGAGCCCCAGCGCCATCTGGATGACGATTACCGGCATGTTCGCCGGCAAGCCAAGACGGCTGAGAAACATCACGCCTTCAGCCTGAGTGCCGTGCCCCTCTTCTACCAGCTTCGCCGAGACCCGCAGCGTAATCAGGACATAGATGAAATAGGTGACCATGAGGGCGACCGCGACGAACACCCGCAACCCTTTCGGCTCCAGCGGCAACCACAGCGCCATGAAAGACATCGCGAAGGCAATGAGAAAGAACAGGAGATCGCGTTGCAGACCGGTCTTCTCCGGGCGTAAGTGCCCCTGCAGACCACGCCGACGCAACACGGAGAGTCCCATCAGCGCAATGCTCAGCGTGGAAAGCATGAGCGGCGCCCCAAGAATTGCGCCCACCCCGATTTCCTCGTTCACATGGGCGTTCGCCGTACCGGCGAAAATCGCCACCAACGGCACCATGCTTTCCGGCATCGCCGTCCCGACAGCGGCGAACAGCGAACCGGTGACGCCTTCAGAGATGCCGATGCGCGCGCCGAAATGTTCGAGCGCATTGGTAAAAACCTCTGCGGCCACGAGGATGATCAGCAACGCACCGATCAGTTCTAAACCTACGGTCATGGTAACCTCTAGGCCGGGTTCAGCGGTTTCTGCTCCGCACCCCTGCCCTGCTAGCCGGACTCATCGATTCCAGCGTGGATGTCTGCCGTGGACCCATTCCTACACCTGAAGGCCTTTATCCTGGGCGTCGTCGAGGGTCTGACGGAATTCCTGCCGGTTTCAAGCACCGGGCACCTGATCATCGCGGGCCACTGGCTGGAGTTCAACTCGGGCCGCGCCACGTCCTTCGAAGTGTTCATTCAACTCGGCGCTATCCTCTCCGTGTGCTGGTACTACCGGGCGCGCCTTGCGGCTGTGTTGCGCGGTATCGGCCGGGATAGCGAGTCCAATCTTTTTGTCGGCAATCTCGCCATCTCGTTCCTGCCTGCCGCTGCGGTCGGATTCTTCGCGCACGGTTACATCAAGACCGCGCTGTTTCGACCAGAGGTGGTGGCCTGGGCCTTGATCGTCGGCGGCGTCGTCATCCTTGGCGTCGAACGTCTGGTAGGCAATACGCCGGTCGTGCTGGCTAGCAATATCCGTCGCCGGCAGGCGCTCGGCATCGGGATTGCCCAGATTCTTGCGCTCGTGCCCGGCGTCTCCCGCTCGGGTGCCACTATTCTTGGCGGGATGGTTTGCGGTCTGGACCGCAGGGCCGCGACCGAGTATTCATTCTTTCTCGCGATTCCCATGATGATCGCGGCCACGACATACGACCTCGCAAAGTCCTGGGGCAGCCTGCAACCGAGTGATGCGAGCGTCTTTGCCGTCGGATTCATCACTGCGTTCTTCAGCGCATTGGTCGCCATCCGGTTTCTGGTGCGGTTTGTCTCCCGCCACAGTTTCGCGGCCTTCGCCTGGTATCGGATCCTCTTCGGTGCATCCCTGCTCGCATGGGGAGGGCTGCGGTGAACCGGATATGCCCCCCGCGCAGGTGGATATAGCGAGGCGTTCGTTCCCGACCGAATCCCGCTTGCCTAGACTGCGCGCCCACTGAAGCTCCCCGAGGAATCCCGGCATGTCCGTTCCCGCGCTCGTTTCCCCGCTGCCCACGTTGGACGCGCAGCAGGTTGCCCGGCTCGCGGAAGCGACAGCAGGCTTGTCCGCTCAGCAGCTGATCTGGGCCAGCGGATACCTCGCCGGACTCGCTGCCCAACCCGGGGCGACAGCGGCCCAAAGTGCCGTGAGCGCCGCCGAAGCCGCCCGACCGACCCCGCTACTGACAATCTTTTTCGGTTCCCAAACCGGTAACAGCCGGCGTGTGGCAGAAACTGCGGCCGCCCGCGCCGAAGCTGCAGGGCTCGCGACGAAGCTCGTGAACCTTGCGGACTATTCGCCGCGCCAGCTTCGTCAGGAGACCCTTGCCCTGTTCGTGGTGAGTACTCAGGGCGATGGGGACCCGCCGGAGGATGCGGCCGCATTCTATGAATTTCTTACGCGCGCCAGCGC
>JBIKOF010000010.1:0-12132 GCA_044358205.1 Gammaproteobacteria bacterium
CGTTGATGTAGCCAGCCTGAACGGGACTGCCGCCCGGACTGTTGATGCGCACGATGATGCCCACCGTTGCTTCATCCTCGAAGGCTGCGCGCAGTCCCTCGATGACATTGTCCGCGCTGGCGGGCGCGCCCTCGGCGATGATGCCTTTGACGTCGACGAGCCCGGTCACCCGGTCCTTGCCCAGATGACTTGGCCCTCGCGACGAGTCCCAGGACAGCCCCAGTACCCCCAGCACGTAGATGAACACCAACAACTTGAAAAAGATTCCCCAGCGCCGGGTTCGGCGCTGCTCGCGCAGGACCTCGAAGGAAAACCGGCGCAGCAACTCGCGCTCCCAGCGAGCATCGTTATCCGGGGGTAAGTCGGGGGGCGTGTTCATAGGCCAGCTTCCTGCGGGTCGGGGTGGGATTGCAACGCGTCCAGACTGGAGAGAACTCGTCCGAGTTCGGGTGGCAATGGAGCCGCGACCTCGATGATAGCGCCCTCCAAGGGAAAGCCGAGACGGGCTGCATGCAGAAACAGACGCGCGAGCCCTCGGGGGGCAATCAGCGCATCGTCGGCGCCTCCGTAGCGGCGGTCGCCTGCGAGCGGATGTCCGAGATGGACCGCATGCGCGCGGATTTGATGCGTGCGGCCGGTCATTGGCAGCGCCTCCACCAGCGTCCATCCAGTATAACGCTGCTGCACCCGATACTCGGTGACCGCCGGCAACCCGGCCGGCGATACCACGGCGTGCCGTTCTCCATGTTCGCGGTTTTCCACGTCTAGCGGTTCATCCACCCGCACCTGGGCGTTCGCAAGGTGTCCCCGGAGTAGCGCGAGATAGGTCTTGCGGAAGTCGTGTGCCGCGAGCTCTGCATTCAGTACCCGCAGTGTTCGCGCATCCTTGGCCAGCAGCAGGCAGCCCGACGTCTCGCGGTCCAGCCTGTGGACGAGATCGATACGGGCGGCCTGCGGCCGTGCATGTCGCGCGATATCGATGAGTCCATGGCTCAGGCCCGAGCCGCCGTGGACCGCGAGACCAGCGGGTTTGTCTACCACCAGTACCCGATCGTCCTCGTAAAGCACCCGGGACTCGAACCGTTCCAGTTCGCGGGCACCGGGGCTTGCCCGCACCTCATCGATCCCGCGCACCGGTGGCAGGCGGACACTGTCTCCGGGCTCGAGCCGGGTATCGGGGCGGGCGCGCTTGCCATTGACCCGGACCTGCCCGGTTCTGATAAGCCGGTATACCGCTGGACGCGGAAGACGGCCGAGGTGCCCGCCCAGGAAATTGTCGAGACGCCGTCCCGCCTCGGCGGGTACCACCTCGACATGGCTTACTTGGGGGCGATGGGTCTCCCCGGAAACATCGTTGACCGAAGAATTGATGGAAGTGTCCTCTTTGAAGGAATTGCCCAGCCGGCTTGCGCGCTGGTATAGTCGGGCGGTCCCAGCGTATCGAAAGCGAATCCGTTTTTGGACTGAGAGCAAGTGGTTAGCGTAGGGTTCCAGCGCAGTTTATCAAAACAGGAACCAGCGCTTGCATGACCGTTTTCCGGCAAGCCGTAGACGCCCGCTCCAATCGAATTTCAGAAATCGCTCCACACCCGTCATCCGGGGCATCCATTGCAGCGCAGGTCCGGCAGTTATCTGCAGCGCTACGATGAGTGTACGCGAGCACGCCACAGAGGCGGCCCATCAGGCGCCGCCAACGGCTGGGCACTAGCGCGTGGTTCCCAGAACCATGCACCCCTAATTCCGCGTCCGTCACGCTGCGCTCCCTCGCGCGTGTGCCGAACAGACATGACGGTGTTTCGCGCGAGTCCATGCTCGCCGACCGGGCGCATAGCCAGGAACCCAGGCCGATGAAAAGAATGTTGATCAACGCGACGCAACCGGAAGAGTTGCGCGTCGCGCTGGTGGATGGGCAGCGTCTCTACGATCTCGACATCGAAGCGACCGGTAAGGAACAGAAGAAATCCAATATTTATAAGGCGCGCATCATGCGCCTCGAGCCCAGCCTCGAGGCCGCATTCGTCGATTACGGCGCCGAGCGGCACGGTTTTCTGCCGCTTAAGGAAGTCTCCCGCTCCCTGTTCAAGGAAAAGGCACGTAACGCCAGCGGCAAGGTCAACATTCGGGATGCGCTGGACGAGGGTCAGGAGATCATCGTCCAGGTCGAAAAAGAGGAGCGCGGCAACAAGGGCGCGGCCCTTACCACGTTCATCTCCCTTGCCGGGCGCTACCTCGTGGCCATGCCCAATAACCCCAAGGCCGGGGGTGTTTCGCGCCAGATCGAAGGCGAAGCCCGCGAGGATGCCAAAGAGGCCATGTCTGGTCTCACTATCCCTGAAAACGTTGGACTCATCCTGCGCACCGCAGGGATTGGCAAGACCAGCGAGGAGCTTCAGTGGGACCTGGACTATCTGGTGCAGCTCTGGACGGCCATCGATGAGGCCTCGCAATCGCGACAGGCACCCTTCCTGATTTATCAGGATCAGAACGTCATCATCCGCGCCATCCGCGATTACCTGCGGAGTGATATCGCCGAAATTCTCGTCGACGACCCCAAGCTCTACGAAACCGCACAGGAGTTCATGCGGCAGGTGATGCCGGGTAATTTGACCCGGTTGAAGCTCTACCGGGACAGCGTGCCGCTGTTCACCCGCTACCAGATCGAGAGCCAGATCGAGACCGCTTTCGGCCGCGAAGTGCGCCTGCCCAGTGGCGGTGCCCTGGTCATCGAGCCGACCGAAGCGCTGATCACCATCGACATCAATTCCGCCAGAGCCACGCACGGCGGCGACATCGAAGAAACCGCGCTGCTCACCAATCTGGAGGCGGCAGAGGAAATTGCCACCCAGCTTCGCATCCGCGACCTGGGCGGGCTGGTGGTCGTCGATTTCATCGACATGATGTCCGCCCGTAACCAGCGCGCGGTAGAAAACAAACTGCGCGACTGCGTGAAGATGGATCGCGCACGCGTCCAGATCGGTCGTATCTCGCGCTTCGGCCTGCTGGAGATGTCGCGTCAGCGGCTACGCCCTTCCCTCGCCGAATTCAGCCATGAGATCTGCCCGCGCTGTGACGGCGTTGGCACCATCCGAAGCCTTCGGCCGACCGCCCTGTCCGTGCTGCGTGTGCTCGAGGAAGAGGCCATGAAAGACTCCACCGCCAAGGTGGTGGCTCAGGTCCCGGTGGACGTGGCGGCGTTCCTGTTCAACGAAAAACGGCGCGAAGTCGGCCGCATCGAGGAACAACAGGAGGTCGAGGTTCTCATCGTCCCCAATCCGCACCTCGAAAACCCACACTTCAACGTTCAGCGCATCCGCGAACAGGACGTGGCTCGACGCGAGCCCGTTGAGAGCCACGAGCTCATTGCCGAACCCGAGGCCGCACCGACCTACGACCCCGTGCAGCGCGAACAACCCCGGCAGCAGCAGGCTGCGGTGCGAGACATCGTCCGGGCCGCCCCTTCTGCACCACCCACCACCGCCGCACCGCAGGGACCAGCACCCGGGCTACTCAAACGTCTGGTCAATGCACTGTTCGGCGGGGACGGAGAATCTTCCGCGCCCACCGCGCCGGCGGCGTCGGAGTCTACGGGCCGCAGCAGCCACGCTGGACAGGGTCAAAGCGGTGGTCAGCGCCGCAGCGGTGGGTCCTCTTCCTCCGGGCAGGCGACGGAGCCACGGGGCGACGGTCGCCGAGACGGACGTCGCGGCAACGGGCAGTCGTCTTCTGGTCAGCAGGATTCCCGGTCACGCCGAGGTGGCGAAGGCCGTGGCCGAGGAGAAGACGGGCGCAATCGGAGCGACGAGACACGCTCCCGCGGCGAGGACAACCGAAACCGGGGTAACGAGGAAACTCGCACGCGGCGTTCGGGCGAGGAAGGGCGCGGTCGGCGCGACGACGACAATCAGACCCGCCGCAGCGACGGGCGTCAGGCGGAAACCCAGTCAGACACCCCGGCAGGCACCACCTCTCGACGGGATGGACGCCGCCGCGGTGACCGCGGTCAGCGTGGAAACGAACAGCGCGCGGCTCGCCTCGCAGCAGAATCCGACGCGCCGAACAGCGCCGGTGAGACTTTTGACGAAGCCGCACCACTACCCGAGTCCCAAGAGACGCGACATGAGGCGCATACGCCAGCGCCTGTGTCAGCGCCTGATGCACATGCACCTCGGGGTCATGAACAGGATGTGGCTGTCGCCCAAGAAGTCCCGGTGCGGGAGCCCGAACCCCCGCGGCCGCCGGTGGCCGAATTCCAGGCTGCGCCGATGCCGACAGAAGTCCCACCTCCGCACGCCGAGAGACAGGCTGACGCCCCTGCGTTCAACCTCCTGCCCTCGCCCGCGCCGGCTATCGAACCGCCCGTCCGGACGGAACACGACGCGCATTGAGCGCATAGAGCAATGCCCCCCTCGCGCGGTTCATTCTCCCCGCGCGAGGTTCTTCAGCGGCTGGCTCCCTCGTCCCGCAGGCTCACTTCTCGAGTCGCGTTGAATACGATATCCGGCCACCGTTCCCCGGTAAGCTGAAGGTTGACGCGCGACGGGGCCAGATAGGCTGGCAATCCGCCACCATCCAGCGCCACGTTCTCGCCCAGTTGCCGCATAAATTTCTCGATCTCACCGGGCTTGGTGCTCGTGACCCAGCGGGCGAACTGCACCGAGACGGGCTCGAACACACAGTCCACGCCGTATTCGTGCTTCAGACGATAAGCCACTACATCGAACTGCAGCACGCCGATGGCGCCCAGAATCAAATCGTTGCGGTGCACGAGTTTGAAAACCTGCGCCGCCCCCTCTTCGCACAGTTCTGTAAGTCCCTTGGTCAAGGCCTTGGCCCTGAGTGGATCGATGGCCCGCACCCGCCGGAAAAGCTCCGGCGCAAAACTGGGGATCCCGAGGAAGCTCAGTTTTTCGCCCTCGGTAAACGTATCGCCTATTTGAATGGTGCCATGGTTGTGAAGGCCGATGATGTCGCCCGTAACAGCCTCGTCGGCCTGCTCGCGACCCCGCGCAAAGAACGTGAGGGCGTTGGAGACCTGGACATCCCGACCCAGACGCACGTGACGCATTTTCATGCCCGGGGTGTAGCGGCCCGAGCATAGTCGCAGGAAGGCAATGCGATCGCGATGCTGAGGATCCATGTTTGCCTGAATCTTGAAGACAAAGCCGGTGAAGGCCTCCTCCTCGGCGGCCACGTTGCGTTCCGCCGCGGGGCGTGACAAGGGCGAGGGGGCCACTTTCACAAAAAAGTCGAGCATCTCGCGCACCCCGAAATTACGCAGCGCGGAGCCAAAAAACACCGGCGTCACTGCGCCTTCCCGATAGGTATCCAACGAAAAAGGGGTGCCAGCCGCCTGCACCAACTCCAATTCGTCGGAATGTTCACGCAAGGCCTCTCCAAGCTCGGGGTGTTTCCGCGCCTCGGCAAGCGAGTAGCTTTCCGACTCCAGCGCTTCTGCGTTGGCGTCCACTTCGCGCGCGTAACGGACGACACGGTCGTCATGGAGGTGATAGATCCCCGCAAGTTGCTGTCCCGAGCCCAGCGGCCAGGTAATCGGTGCGCACTTGATACCCAGCACGTTTTCGATTTCGTCGAGCAACTCAAGGGGAGGACGGCTATGGCGATCGAGCTTGTTGATGAGCGTGACAATCGGGGTGCGCCGCAGACGACAGATCTCGAGCAGCTTGATCGTCCGATCCTCGACGCCCTTGGCCGCATCGATCACCATCAGGGCAGAATCGACCGCCGTGAGCACGCGATAGGTGTCCTCCGAAAAATCCTCATGCCCCGGGGTATCAAGCAAATTCACGACGCAGTCCGCATATTCGAACTGCATTACCGAAGAGGTGACAGAAATCCCGCGCTGGCGCTCGATTTCCATCCAGTCCGAGGTTGCGAAGCGCGCGCTCTTGCGGGCCTTGACCGTGCCCGCGGCATTGATAGCCCCCCCGAACAGCAGCAGCTTCTCCGTGACCGTGGTCTTGCCGGCGTCGGGATGAGAAATGATGGCAAAGGTACGACGGCGGCGCACCGCCGCGGCAAGATCTGTCACGGGATTCAACCTGTTTCGAATACGACTACTGCAGCAGCGTATTCCTGTTCATCGGTAAGACTGAGGTGCATCCCCACAACGCCCTGCGCAGCGGCGAGCGCGGCGGCAGTGCCATGAAGTTGAAGATGGGGTTTGCCGGCAGCGTTATGCCAGACTTCGATCTGCCGCAACGATACGCCCTGGCGGAAACCAGTTCCCAGGGCTTTTGAAGTGGCTTCCTTGGCTGCGAACCGCAGCGCGAGATATCTAACCGGATTGCCCGTTCCGTCAAAACGCACGAATTCGCCGGGCGCGAGAACACGTCGCGCAAAGCGGGTCCCATACCGCTCAAAAACAGCGGCAACCCGCTCGACTTTCACGATATCGATGCCGAGTCCGACGATCATGCGCGTGACTCACGCAGGCGTTGCTTCATATCTCGGACGGCCTGCCCTATCCCGCTGAAAATCGCTTGCGCCACGATGGCGTGGCCGATGTTGAGCTCGTAAATCTCGGGAAGCCGGGCGATCGCGGTGACGTTGTGATAGTGCAGGCCATGCCCCGCATTCACCTTCAGGCCCAGGGAAGCGGCGTGCCGCGCAGCCTCTGTCAGGCGTTGGAGCTCGCGCATGCGCGCGAGGGCATCTTTCGCTTCCGCATAGACGCCCGTGTGCAGTTCGATCACCGGCGCACCCACCGCGACCGCGGCTTCAATCTGAATCGAATTCGGCTCGATGAAGAGCGAAACCTCCATTCCTTGCGCCGACAGTCGACCCACAACTTCTGTCAGCCGGGCGCGCTGACCGGCCACGTCGAGCCCGCCTTCGGTGGTCAGTTCCTCGCGCCGCTCCGGAACCAGACAGATGCACCGGGGACGGTAATCGCAGGCCAGCTCCACCATCGCGTCAGTGGCCGCCATCTCCAGATTGACCCGGGTTTGAGTTGCCTCCAGCAGACGCTCGACGTCGCGCATCTGGATGTGACGCCGATCTTCCCGCAAGTGCACCGTGATGCCATCAGCCCCGGCCTGTTCGGCGGCGAGCGCGGCGAGGACCGGATCGGGATACGAAGTGCCCCTTTGCTGACGCAAGGTGGCCACGTGATCAACATTGACACCGAGAAGCGGAATACTGGGATGGGTCATGAGTCTGGTCGCACTGGGGGCGCTGGAAGCAAAAATCGCGGGATGCGCGCAGTGTAGCTTGAAAGCCGTGCGTCTTCACCGCACGGCACCGGGGCTGAAGAGACTGCGCGCTGCGAGCGGTCGCCCCCCGAGATATTGTTGAAGGAGGAAGCGCATTAGATGCTTGGCCTCGCTGAGGCATGCTGGGGTCCAAGCCCCTTCCCCCGCCAGCGCGCGCAACGTGTCGCCGGATACTTCCCGGTGAGCCACCGTCGGCGCCCCCCCCACGGGGCCTCGTTCCGGGACGTAGGCATAGCGTTGACCTGCGCGGACCGGTTCGTCGGTATCGGCAGTCAGATCAAGGACCAGGCCGTATCCACAGGCTTCAAGCAGCGCGACTTCGAAACGGCGCAGGACGGGTTCTATCGCCTCGACCGTGGAAAGTGCGTCGATGACCGTCTCATAGGCTGACCACACCTCAGGTGCCGCATCTTCGCGCTCCAGCAGACGGGCGACGAGTTCATTGACGTACAAGCCGCTGAAAACGCGCTCCCCCTGCAGCAGGGCCGGTCGACCGGCTGGTTCATGACGTCGCAGTGAGGGCAGATCGCCCCTTCCCTGCCAAACCAGGTGGTAGGGCGCAAATTCGTTGAGTGACGGCGTTGGCCGTCGGGTGGATACGAGTCCGCGCGCGACTAGCGAGACGCGCCCGTGTAAGCGCGTGAAAAACTGCAGGACAAAACTGGTCTCGCGAAGCCGGCGACGGTGGAGCAGATAACCGACATCGGTAACCTCCTGTGCCGCCATGCGCTACAACCCGTCGCGTCCGCCGAGGCGCTCCAGAACGGCTGGATCCTCGGTCCATTTACCTTTCACTTTTACCCAGGTCTTGAGGTAGATCTGCCGGCCGAGCAGGCGTTCGATGTCGATGCGCGCGGCCTGCCCGAGCGCCTTGATACGCTTGCCTCCACTGCCGATCACGATGGCCTTTTGCCCAGGCTTTTCGACCCAGATCGTCGCTTCAATCCAGGTAACCTCGGGGCGATCTTCCCATGCGTCGATAACGACATGCGTGGCATACGGCAGCTCGGCGCCGAGTTGCCGGGCCAGCTTCTCGCGCAGGAGTTCGGCGACCACAAAACGCTCGCTTCGATCCGTCAGCTGCTCCGGATCGAACAACCAGTCCCGCACTGGCGACCGCGCAACGAGCATCTCGAGCAGCGTGTCGAGGTTGTGTCCGTGCAGAGCGGACAGCGGCACCAGCTCCGCGAAGGGCAAGCGCGCGCCCAGATCCGCAAGCACCGGGAGCAGACGCTCCTTGTCTTCCAGGCGATCTATCTTGTTGAGCACCAGAAAGACCGGGCCTTTGAACGCCGCGAGGCTCGCCGCCAAGGTTTCGTCTTCGTCGCGCCAGTGGCCAGCCTCCACGACAAAAATCAGGCCATCGACCCCTTCGAGGGCGCGCTCGATCTCCTGATTCATCATCTTGTGGAGTCGGCCCTGCGGCTGCCGCTGCCAGCCCGGTGTATCCACGAACACCAACTGGGTTTCGCCACGCTGGACGATGCCATTGATGGTTTGCCGGGTGGTCTGTGGCTTCCGCGAGGTGATACTGATTTTTTGCCCGACAGCGCGGTTCAGCAGGGTGGACTTCCCGACATTCGGCCGACCGACGATCGCGAATATTCCGCAATGGTGAACGGGCGCAGGGGTGGCATCAACGGTCATTGGGTATTCCCTTCATGCAGAGCCGTCAGCGCCAGACGGGCGGCCTCCTGCTCGGCGTGGCGTCGGCTGTTGCCCCTGCCCTCGAGGCTGAGCGGTGGTGTTTCCAGCGTGCACACGACGGTGAAACTTTGGGCGTGCGGGGGGCCCTCGACTTCCCGCGTGCTGTAAGTGGGCAAGGGAAGCCTGCGCTGCTGCAGAAATTCCTGTAACCGTGTCTTGCTGTCTTTTTGCGTGGCGCCGGGGTCGACGTTCAGCAGTCGATCGCCATACCAGTCGCGTAAGCTCAGGCGAGCAGGCTCCATCCCGCCGTCAAGATAAATGGCGGCCAGCACCGCTTCGAGCGCATTGGCCAATATGGAGTCCCGGCGCCAGCCGCCGCTCTTCTGTTCGCCTTCGCCCAGTGCAATGACGCTTCCGAGATTCAGTTCCCGCGCCATCCCCGCCAGCGTTTCCCGATTGACCAGGGAAGCGCGGGTACGGGTGAGTTGTCCCTCATCGGCGTCCGGAAAGTGCTGATGGAGAAATTCGGCCACAAGAAAGCCGATAATGGCATCCCCCAGAAATTCCAGTCGCTCGTTGTTGGGTTTTCCCGCGCTGCGATGTGTTAACGCCACCGTCAGCAAGGATGCATCGGTGAACTCATAGCGAAGAGCAGACTGCAAGGGTTTCAGGGCGCCAACCCTGACGGCAGGTCGACCGCGTGACGGTATTTCAGTATCACGTCGAGGTCACAACAGAATTCACTGCGCAGGTCATAGGCCAGGCTCAGCGTGCGCTCGCCCGTAGGTCCAAGTTTCAGACTGAGCAGTTTCATGAGTTCGGGCTGGCTGAACCGATCGACATCCGACACCAGCAGCCGGCGATGCAGGGCGTCCACCAGCACTGGCTTGTCCTTTCCCGCCAGCGTGGGGTCGAGCGACATCTGCTCGAGTGCGGTATCGACTTTGAATTTCTCGCTATAGAGCGGAAAGAGTTGAAGCGCCGCCATGGCTGCAAACACCACGACCAACATGGAACACAGGAATTCCGTGAACGTGAAACCGGCTGAGCCCCGGCCAAGAATCATGGGATGCTTTGCCCGATGCGCCCGATATCCGGGCCGTGGTCCCAGTTCATCCAGATGAGAAAGGCGCGCCCGATCAGGTTTTCGTCAGGCACAAAACCCCAGTAGCGCGAATCGCGGCTGTTGTCGCGATTATCCCCCAGCACGAAGTAGTGTCCCTCGGGCACCTTGAATTCGCCGTCGAAGGTAGGTGCCTCAGGCGTTACGAGGAGCTCATGCCGATGCTCACCCAGCGTTTCACTCAGGAGCGTGGCACCCGTATGCAAGGCCGCCGATTTTACGCCCACGTAGCTTGACGGATCCGAGTATTCCAAAGGTTCACCATTCACGCTTACGCGCTTGTTGCGATAGACGATGGTGTCGCCCGGCAGTCCCACGATGCGCTTGATGAAAGGCGTAGAGGGATCTTCCGGATAACGGAACACCACTACATCACCCCGCGCAGGCTCGCCCAGATCGAAAAAGCGCTGGTTGGTCACTGGCAAACGCAAGCCATAAGTGAATTTGTTGACGAGGATGAAATCTCCAACCAACAGGGTTGGAATCATGGAACCTGATGGAATGCGGAATGGTTCGACCAGGAATGAACGCAGCAGGAGTACCACCAGAAAAATCGGGAAGAAAGAGCGGGCGTGTTCGACCAATCCCGGCTCACCCTCAACACCGTCTCGACGCCGTGCCGGCGCCAGAAAGAGTGAGTCCAGCCCCCAGATCGCGCCGCTGATGAGGGTCAGCAGGACGAGCACGGCAGAAAAATCGAACACCATCATTTGCCCACCTTAAGCACCGCCATGAACGCCTCTTGCGGGATTTCAACCGAGCCCACCTGTTTGAGGCGTTTTTTGCCTTCCTTCTGCTTTTCAAGCAGCTTGCGTTTGCGCGTGATGTCGCCCCCGTAGCACTTGGCAGTGACGTTCTTGCGCATGGCCTTCACACTTTCGCGCGCAATGATCTTGGCGCCGATTGCGGCCTGAATCGCCACTTCGAACATCTGGCGGGGGATGATTTCGCGCATCTTGCTCACCAGATCCCGACCCCGCCGCTGGGCATCGTTGCGATGCACGATGACAGACAGTGCGTCGACCTTTTCGCCGTTGATGAGGATGTCCACCTTCACCATGTCGGCTGTGCGATAGCTCGCGAAGCTGTAGTCCATCGAGGCGTAGCCGCGGGTGAGCGATTTCAGGCGATCGAAGAAATCCAGCACCATTTCGCTGAGGGGTAATTCATACCCCACGGATACTTGCTTGCCCATGAAATTGAGCTTGTTCTGGATTCCGCGCTTCTCCACGCAAAGCGCGATGACATTGCCGAGATATTCCTGAGGGGTGAGCAGATCGGCTTGGATGATCGGCTCCCGAACCTCCAGAACCGCCGCAGGTTCGGGCAACTGCGCGGGATTGTCCACGCGCACCACATCGCCATTACGCAGCACCACCTCGTAGACCACGGTCGGCGCAGTGGTGATGAGCGCCATGTTGTACTCACGCTCGAGCCGCTCCTGGATGATTTCCATGTGGAGCATGCCAAGAAATCCACAGCGAAAACCGAAACCCAACGCCTCGGACGTTTCCGGTTCGTAGCTGAGCGCTGCGTCATTCAGGCGGAGCTTCGCAAGCGCCTCTCGAAAAGCTTCGTAGTCGGATGAATCAATGGGATAGAGCCCGGCGAACACATTTGGCTTGGATTTCTGAAAACCCGGGAGCGCCTGCGCGGCGGGTTGTTGCGCGCTGGTAACCGTGTCGCCCACGGGGGCGCCATTGATGTCCTTGATGCCGGCAACGAGGAACCCCACTTCGCCTGCCGTAAGACGATCCTTGCGCACGCGCTTGGGTGTGAAGATTCCCACTTGATCGACTTCCGCCTCGCGGCCGTTCGACATCATCTTCACGCGCATGCCGGTGGAGAGTTGTCCATCGACGATGCGTACCAGCGACACCACCCCGAGATAGTTATCGAACCACGAGTCGATGATGAGGGCTTTGAGCGGGCCATCGGGATTTCCCTCGGGTGGAGGGATCAGGGATACCAGCCGATCTAGAAGTTCCCGGACGCCCAGTCCCGACTTGGCGCTGACCAGTGCCGCGTCGGTGGCATCGATACCGATGATGTCCTCGATTTCCTGTGCCACGCGTGTGGGCTCTGCCGAGGGCAGGTCGATTTTGTTGAGCACGGGCACGACTTCTAGCC
>JBIKOF010000291.1:0-3550 GCA_044358205.1 Gammaproteobacteria bacterium
GGGACCGGCGGAGGCATGGTCATGCGACCGATGGCGGTGACGCCCAGAGACACAAAAGCAGGTGCGAAGTCGTCCGAGCTGACCCCGTATTCCCGGGCATGGCAGCGATGGAAGGTATCGGCGATTTCACCAACATCGACCGCCGCGAGCGCCCGCGAGGGCAAGGGCGTTTCCACCTCGTAGGTCTGTCCCACGTAACGCATCTGTGCACTGCGGCTCAGCTCCACACGCTCCCGCGGAATCCCATCCGCGGCCAGCAGCGCCACGGCGCGGGCTTCGAGTTCCTCGAACAACACGTTGATGCGCGCGAAGTCGGCATCGGTAACGGGCGAGAAGTAGAAGGCTTCCAGATCGTGGCGGAGGTCCATCGCTGTGGCCCCGAAGGCCGAGGCCACGCCGGCGTGGATGGGCATGATGACGCGCGGCACGTTCATCGATTCGGCCACGAAACAGGCGTGCATGGCGCCTGCGCCACCAAAACTGGCGAAGATGAAGTCACGCGGGTCGCGGCCACGCGAAACCAGCACCTTTTTCACCGCTTGGGCCATGTTTTCGCAGGCAATGCGGATGAGCCCGTCTGCGGTGTCCACCGTGGACAGGCCAATGCGCGCGGCCAGCGCTGCCATGGCGGCTTCGGCGGCACCCCGGTCGAGGCGCATCTTGCCGCCGAGGTCTGGTTCGATGCGTCCGAGCAGCAGGTTCGCATCTGTGATGGTGGGCTCGGTACCTCCCAGCCCGTAGCAGGCTGGTCCCGGGCTCGAACCCGCACTGCGCGGACCGGCGCGTAGAGAACCGCCCTCGTCCACCCAGCCGATGGATCCGCCCCCCGCGCCCACGCTGTGGATGTCCAGCATGGGCACGATGCACGGGATTTCCCATTCGATCTCGTGGTCGCGTGTGATGAGCCCTTTGCCGTTTTCCACGATGGAGACGTCGAAGCTGGTGCCGCCCACATCCGTATGGATGACGTTGGGGTATTGGCCCAGAAGCGTGCTCAAGTAGGCCGCGTAGGCGACACCCCCAGCGGGACCGGATTCGATTAATTCCTCAGGGTGCTGGCGCGCATATTCCACACCGGTGATACCACCCGAGCTCTTGAGGATGAGCAGGGAGCCTGTGAAGCCCTCGGCGCTGAGCGCGCCATCGAGTCGTGCGAAGTACTCCTCCATCACCGGGATCATCGCGGCGCGGATAGCCGTGGTGGTGAAACGGCCGTGTTCACGAAACACTGGTCGGGTTTCGTGTGAGAGCACGACCTGCACACCAGGCGCTTCCTCGCGCAGGATGTCGCGCATGGCGCATTCATGCGCGCCGTTGCGATACGCGTTGATAAAGGCAACCGCGACCGCCCGGATGCCGAGATCCCGGATGCGGCGGGCGATGGCGCGCGCGGCTTCCTCATCGAGTGGCCGCACTTCCTGCCCTTGGGCGTCCATGCGCTCGTTGAGGGTGTAGCGATAGCGGCGCTTGATGATGGGACGCGGCTTGACCTGATAAGGGTCGTAAAGGAACTCGCGATGCTGGCGCCCAATCTCGATGGTGTCGCGAAAGCCCTCGGTGGTGATCATCGCGGGATCGGGATAGTTGCGCTCCAGCAGTGCATTGGTCGCCGTGGTGGTGCCGTGCATCAGGTAGGAGATTTCGCGACTGGCAATGCCCGCCGCGCGCAGGGCGCCAATGAGACCCTGCGAGCGATCAGGGCGGGTGGTGAGCACCTTTGAGCTCACCTGCCGACCGTCTGCCTCGTTCCATGCGAAAAGATCGGTGAAGGTGCCACCGACGTCGATACCTACTCGCCACATGCAGAAATCCTCTGATCCCTCTTGGTTTTAGCGATTCAGACTAACAGCGCACGCGCCGGTTGTCTGGGTCATAGGCCGGGCGCAGCGCAGCCCGGGCTGGATAACGCCGACCGTTCTGTTCAATCTCGAAACGGCCCGACGTTACGAAGTCGTCATCGACCCCGTCGGGATTCGAGACATAAGCCATGGCCACCGCACCGCCGAGGGTGTGACCGTACATGGCCGAGGTGGTGTAGCTGTTCAGCACGCCATCCCGATACACGGGCTCATTGTGGAACAGAAGCGGTTCGGGATCTTCCAGTACGAACTGCACCAGACGGCGTCGCGGAAGGCCCTCTGCGCGCCGCGCCAGGAGCGCGTCGCGGCCGGTAAACCCGCCGGGCTTGTCCCAGGCACAGGTGAAGGCGAGACCGGCTTCGAGCGGGGTGTCCTCGGGGCCAATGTCGTGGGCCCATTCGCGATAGGCCTTTTCGATGCGCAGAGAATTCAGGGTGTGATACCCGCAATGGGCCAGCCCGTGCGCGCGCCCGGCTTCGACCAGCGCATCGTAAACCGGAAGGGTAAAACCCGTGGGCACGTAGAGTTCCCAACCCAGTTCACCCACATAGGTCAGGCGCATCGCGAGCAGGGTTTGATAGCCCAGCTGTACCTCGCGGCAGGTGCCGAACGGAAACGCCGCATGTCCGAAGTCGTCATCGCTGAGGGACTGCAACAGCGCGCGCGAAGCGGGGCCCTGCAGGTTGAGCATGGACCAGTGCCCAGACACATCGGTGACCACACAGAATTCCCCATCCGCGACACCCCGCTTCAGCAGCGCTTCGATGTGCGTGTGCGTGAAGGCGGCGGTGACCACCATGTACCGATCCTCGGCCAGTCGACTCACCGTGAGATCGGCTTCGATGCCACCGCGAGTGTTGAGGAACTGGGTGTAAACCACCTTGCCCACCGGCACGTCCATGCGCGCCGTGGCCAGTCGGTCGAGGACACGCGTGGCGTCACGCCCCTGCACCAGAAACTTGGAAAAGGAACTCTGCTCGAAAAGCCCGACGCGCTCCCGCACGGCGCGGTGTTCCTCGGCGTTATTGTCGAACCAGTTCTGGCGACCCCAGCTGTAATCGTACTGAGGGGACTGACCCGGGCGCGCATACCAGTTCGGGCGCTCCCAGCCGGCAGATTCCCCAAAGCACGCGCCTGCGGCGGCCAGTCTGTCGTGGAGCACGCTCTTGCGCACACCGCGCGCACTCTCCCACTGCCGGAAGGGCCAATGATCCTGATAGCCAATCCCAAGTGACTCGACCGTGCGGTCATGCAGATAGCGTGAATTGTTCTGCCACGCGTGCGTGCGGCGGATATCCACTGTCCACATATCCATGGGCGGATGCCCGTGGGCAATCCAATGTGCCATCACCATGCCGGCGCCGCCGCCGGAAAGAATCCCCAGTGAGTTGAAGCCTGCCGCGACGAAGAAGTTGCGCAAGCCCGGCGCCTCACCCATGAGGTAGTTGTGATCGGGTGTGAAGGATTCGGGGCCGCAGAAGAAAAGCTTGATGCCGGTATCCATCAGCACGGGCACGCGCTGCAGGGACTTCTCGATGACAGGCATCATGCGATCCCAGTCGGCCTGAATGTCGTTGAAGGAAAAGTCGGAAGGAATTCCCTGCATGCCCCAGGGGCGTGCGACGGGTTCGAAAAAACCGACCATGATCTTGCCGGCTTCCTCGCGAATGTAAGCGCTGTTGCCCGGGTCG
>JBIKOF010000292.1:0-3548 GCA_044358205.1 Gammaproteobacteria bacterium
CAACGCCGAGGCCATAGGCGGTGGCACGGCCGCTGCCACGTACGGACCGATCAATGCACTCGTCTACCACTTCGACGATGCCAGCGGCGAGCCCCAGGACCGGTCTGCCAATGCCCTCGCGGTCCTCAGTGCGTCAGGTATCGTCAGCAGCCCGTCACTCATCGGTGATGGCGTGCGCTTCCCCGGGAACGGGCGCCTGAATGTGGCGGATGCGCCCGTGCTCAAACTGGACCCGGTCGCCGGTTGGGGAGCAAGTCTCTGGTTCCGCATGGACGCGCCGCAGGCGGATGCGTATGTCCTGGACCGGGTGAGCGGGAGTCAGCGCCTCACCCTTGCGATCGACGGTTCCACACTGCGTCTCAACTACACGGATGCGGCCGGTACGCCCCATGCGGGCGCGGAGGCGCAAATCATGCTTGGCAGCTGGCATCACCTGGCGGTGACCAGTCAGAACGGGCAGTTCACGCTCTACATGGATGGCAACGCGATGGGCACCCTTACCGCAGGTGCCGAGCCCATGGAGGGCGCGATAACGCTTGGTGCAGCGGCCGATGGTAGTCACGGTCTGCAGGCCGAACTCGACGAATTACGGGTCTACGCGGCGCTGCCCAGCCCGGATACGCTCCGTTTCGCCGCCCTCTCCGAAGGCATGGACACGCCGGCTGTTGGCTACCTCGCGGACGAGAGCCAGGACACCGAGGGCGGTGGGGAAAGCGAGGAAGGGCATTCATCCTACTTCGGCATCATCCTGAATCAGGTATTCGGCAACGATCAGGCCATCATCGAACAGTCGGTGATTGTGTTCTGCGGACTGATGGCACTGGTCGCATTCGCGGTCATGGGCCTCAAGCAGGCTTACCTCATGAAATGCCGGCGCAGTTCGGCACGTTTCCTCGAGGCCTACGAAGCCTTGGGCAGGGACCAGAACCTCGAATCCCTCACGCGACAGGAAGAGACATTCGAAGCCTCACCGCTCTTCAGAATCTACCGACAAGGCATGCGCGAGGTGGCGCGCCGTGTCGCGCCGGGTTCAGGTGCACGCCTCAATGACCGGGCCCTTCTCGCGATCAAGGCGGCGCTCGATGCCGTGATGGTGCGAGAAGGTCAGCGGCTCAACGCGCAGATGGTGTTGCTCACCATCGCCATCTCGGGTGGACCCTTCATCGGTTTGCTCGGCACGGTGGTCGGGGTGATGGTGACCTTCGCGGCCATTGCAGCGACCGGCGATGTGAACATCAACGCGATTGCCCCAGGCATGGCCGCCGCGCTACTCGCCACGACAGCGGGCCTTGGCGTCGCTATTCCCTCGCTGTTTGGCTACAACTACCTCGGTTCGCGCGTCAAAGAGCTGTCGGCAGACATGCATGTCTATGCGGATGAGCTCTTGTCCCGCATCAATGAGCTGCACGGGGAGTAGTCCGCCATGGCAAGTGCAGGCAAGGAAGACAACGAACCCTACGACGACATCAACATCACGCCGATGCTCGACTTGGCGTATGTGCTGCTGATCATTTTCATCATCATGACCACGGCGAGTATTCAGGGGATCACGGTCAATCTGCCTCAGGCCAGTGCTGCGCCCAGTCTCGCGAAACCCAAGACCAAGGCGGTCACCATCACCGCCGATGGGCAGATTTATCTCGACACCTATCCCGTGACGCTGGCCGAACTTGAACAGCAGCTTGGACAGTACAAGGCGGCCGATCCGGAATTGCCCGTGGTGGTGAAGGGTGACGCCGCAGTCCAGTACCAGAAAGTGATGGAGGTTCTCGACCTGGTTGGCCGGTTGCAGATAACCCAGCTCGGCCTCGTTACCCAGAAGCTGGTCAAGTAGGCGCATGGCCGACCGCACGGGAGAAAAGCGCAATTGGCGCGGCCTTGCGGGTGCGCTCAGCGTAGGCGTGGTGGTGCTGGGGCTCATCGTCTACGGAGCCTTGCGGATGATGAAGAATTCCGAGCTCGCCCCACCGCCGCGCGAGCAGAAGATCATGGTGATGCCGCGGCAGCTGCCGCCGCCCCCGCCGCCACCACCACCGGAGCAGCCTCCACCCGAGCCTGAAAAGGTGGAGGAGCCCTTGCCCGAAGAAGAGCCGCTGCCCGAGCCGGATGCGGCGGATGAAGCGCCTCCGGGAGAGGATCTCGGCGTCGACGCCGAGGGGTCCGGCACGGGCGATGGTTTTGGACTGGTCGGCCGCAAAGGCGGAAGAAGTCTGCTAGGGGGCGGTGATCGCAATCGCTGGTACGCCGGTGTCGTACAGCAGGATTTACAGCGCGCGCTGATGGCGAACGAATCCGCCCGCGCTGCCAAGTATGCAGTGGTCGTGAAGCTCTGGTTCGAGGCCGATGGTCGGCTCGCACGCTTTGAACTGGCGGGACCCATCGAGGATGCCCGCAGTGAGAGCGCTTTACGCGAGGTGCTCGGTGGGCTTCGCGCAAGCAACCCACCACCCGACGGCATGCCCCAACCCATGAAGCTGCGCATCGTGTCGCGCTGAGCCCATTCTGACGAGGAATCACCCTTGAAATTTTCACCCCTCGCCCTCGGCATCACCTTGGCCCTGGTTTGCGCACAGGCCAATGCCACCAATCCCGCCGACGAACGGCGAGACCTTCTCGAGCTGAAGCATACGGTGGTCAACCTGGTAGACGCCTTGGTCGCGCAGGGCGTGTTGGACGCCAAGCAAGCGGCCGCACTGGTGAGCAAGGCCGAAACGGATGCCGCGCGACAAGCCAGCGCCGCGCAGATGCAGACCGCGCCAGTCGCCAATCCGCAGACAGCGAGTCCCACAGCTTCAGCCCCCGCCCTGGGTCCGGATGGCAAGCCGGTAGTGCGGGTGACCTATGTGCCCGAGTTTGTGAAGGATGAGATCCGCCAGCAGTTACGCAGTGAGATGCGCGAAGACCTGATGGCGGATGTCACGCGCAAGGCACGGGAGGAAAAATGGGGTACCCCAGGCGCGTTGCCCGACTGGGTGAATGCCGTTCAGCTTTATGGGGACGTGCGTCTGCGTAATCAGCTGGATCTCTATGATTCCGATAATCCCGATACGCTCGGTGGACAGAACCTCTATCTCGATATCCTCAATGTGAATCGCGCTGGGGGCATCGCCAAGGCGGGTACCAAGGCTTTCCGTAATACCTCGGATGACAAGAATTTCTGGCGCGAACGCATCCGGCTGGGGATGTTCGTGAAACTGGGCGATCACTGGAGTTTCGACACCCGCTTGACGACCGGCCGACCCGACAGCCCGGTTTCGGCCAATGCGGCGCTAGCCAGCATGAACCAGCGTTTCTCGGTGCAGATGGATCGCGCCCAACTGAAATACGAACTCGCGGACGACGCCGGCCTTAACTGGCTGACGGTGTCCGCCGGACGCATGTTCAACCCCTGGTTCGGCACCGACATGGTGTGGGACGAGGACCTCGGCTTCGACGGTCTGGCGGCGACATTTCGCCACAGTATCGATTTCGGCGGCGGTGGCTTGCCCGGGGCGACTGCGCGTGATCGGAAGGCCTATTTCACTGCCGGGTTATTCCCGATCCAGCAG
>JBIKOF010000293.1:0-3542 GCA_044358205.1 Gammaproteobacteria bacterium
ATAGTGAGAACTCATCGCCATTTTCGCTTGGAAGTCTTTGAGTAGCATCGCTTACACGCTATTATCGGCCGGCAGTCAGGCAACTACTAAAAAAATCTCCCATAGAAGGAGGAAATCATGCTGGATCGGCAGCAGTTCGTGTGTACGCTGGGCGCTTCGGTCGTCATTTCTGGAAGCGACAGCTTGTTTGCAAACCCCCGCCAGCGTAAGCAGGCTTCCCAACTTCCTCCGGCCGTTACGGCCAACGACTTCGGGGAGGCCGTGCGCACCTTGCTCTCGGGTTCCACTTCTCTCGCCGCCTGCCTCACGGTGGACTGAGCTCGTCCCGGCCGGCGAGGCTGGGGCAGGAAGCGATTTACGTTCAGGCGTAAATATCGAACTTCTTCAGCAAATGGTAGACGGTCGGCCGGCTCACGCCGAGCATGTCAGCAGCCTTGCCAATCTGTCCGCCACACACCGCGAGCGCATGCTGGATAGCATGCGCTTCGGCGGCTTCCCGAACCTCGCGCAAGGTCTTGAAACCAACATTGACTGGCGTCTCGAGCTCGAGGTCGTAGGGCTCGATCATGGGGCTTTCGGCCATGATAACGGCACGCTTTACGCGATTTTCGAGCTCCCTCACATTGCCAGGCCACTCATGTAAGTCGATCGCGGTAAGCGCACCGGGACTGAAATCGCGCACCCCGGATTGACTGAGTTCGCGATGCTTGTTCAGCAGCATACGTGCGATGAGTATCGGATCGCCGGGGCGCTCGCGTAGGGGCGGAATCACCACGCTCACTTCGCTGATGCGGTAAAAAAGATCCTCCCGGAACTGCTGCTCCGCGATCAACGCCTTCAAATTCTTGTGGGTAGCACAAACGATTCGCACGTCGACCGGGATCTCCTCCCGCCCCCCCACACGTTCGATGGTTCTTTCCTGCAGGAAGCGCAGCAGCTTGGCTTGCAGCGACATGGGGAGGTCGCCCATCTCGTCCAGAAACAGAGTGCCACCGTCCGCCATCTCGATGCGGCCGCGCGACTGTTTCACCGCGCCGGTAAACGCGCCTTTTTCGTAGCCAAACAATTCGCTCTCCAGCAGGGTTTCCGGGATGGCGGCGCAGTTGATGGCGACGAAGCGTTTGTCCTTGCGCGGACTCAGTTCATGGGTCGCGCGCGCCAACAATTCCTTACCTGTCCCGCTTTCTCCCAGCAGCAGCACCGTAGCGCTGGTCGGGGCAATGCGCTCCACCCGCCGGCAAGCCTCCAGCATGGGGGCACTGGCGGCGATGATGCCCGCCAGCGGTTCTCGTCCAACGCCCATCAGGCGGCGATTTTCCGTTTCCAGCTCATGCATGCGAAGGGCACGAGAGACGATGAGTCGCAGGACTTCAGGATCGAGTGGCTTCTCGTAGAAATCGAAAGCGCCCTGCCCAACCGCGCGCACGGCGACTTCCCGGTCATCATTGCCGGTGATGACGATGACTTTGGTCGAGGGCGCCGCCCTTAGAATTTCCGAGAGCACCCGCAGGCCCTCAGAGGCATTGGCCGGATCCGGTGGCAAGCCAAGGTCCAACGTGACTACCGCCGGCTTCACGCGCTGGAGGATTTCAAGCGCCGTATCGCGGTCGCCAGCGAGATGGACGTCGTAATCTTCGAGTGACCACTTGAACTGCTTCTGCAGCCCCGGATCATCTTCCACCACCAGAATGCTTGTCTTGCTCATCTCGTCGACTCCTGGTTGCCGTGCCCAGTCTCAGTGTCCCACGCAAGGGGCAGCTCGATGCGGAAAGTCGTGCCCTGTCCGGGAACGCTGTCCACATTCATTCGTCCACCCATCCCCGAAACGATATGCAGGCTCTCGTAGACGCCTATTCCCATCCCGGCCTTACCCTTGGTCGTGTCGAAGGGCTTGAACAACCGATCCCTGATGAACTCGGGACTCATCCCGGCCCCGGTATCTATGACCGAGATGACAACCCTGTCGGCAACCCGTCCGGCCACGAGCTCGACACGCCCGTCAGGGCTGGTCGCTTCCTGAGCATTTTGGGCAAGGTGCGTCAGCAAGGCGATCAGACGGTCACGGTTGCCCCGAACCTTGAGGGGTTCCGGAGGCGCCCTGAACACCGGCGCGGGCTGTCGCCCCGCCAGATGTGCGGTCACCTCCCTCAGACAGGGCGCGAGTTCCACGTTCCCGACAGGTCCCTCGTGGGTGTGCTTAAGATTGCCGAGCATGCGGTTCATCTTAGCGACCGCATCCCCCACTGTATTGAATGCATCTGCGATGAATTCCGGGTTCGACCGATGGCGCTCCCCATTACGGAGCACCATCGACAGCTGAGCGATGACATTCTTGAGGTCGTGAACGAGAAAAGCTGCGAGCCGGTTGAAGGCTTCGAATTGACGGGCATCGGCCAGCGCCGCATTGGATTGCATCAGGGCGAGGTACGCCGCGGCCTGACGCCCGATGGTCCCGAGCAACTCCCGATCTTCCGGCCCCAGGACCTGGTCCGCACGGGATTCGCACAGCAGCACGAAGGCGAGGAGCTCGTCGCGATGCACGATGGGCATCAGAAGCCAGGCCCGCGGCTGTTCCAACAGCCACGCAGGCACGCGATCGAGCACCTCCACGCTGACCCTGCCCGCCTCCGCCGCGATATCGAGGATCTGACCAGACTCGCGCAGCGAGTTCAGCAAGGGATGGTGTTCGGGAATGTCCTGCAATCGTTGCGGATCTACGGCAACCGAAGCCACGATGCCGTAGCTGTTGGTCACGGTCCGTTGCCACATTACCCCACCCGTTGCCTCCATGATGTCGGCGATCGCGGCCAGAATCGCGCGGGGCATTTCCGAGGGCTTGGATCCGCCCTGCGAAAGCTGGTTGGTAAACCTCAACCAGATCTCGCCATAGTCGTATTTGTCGCGGTAAAAATGACGCGCTAGAAAACGGCGCAGGCGCGCGCGGAGCGTCGCAGAGCCCAGCATGGAGGTCAGGGCCATCAGCGCAGCAAAGAAAAACACGACGCGTAACGCCGCGCCCCATTCACCGCCATAGGTCCGCAAGTAATAGCCCGCGGCAGCCACCCCTAGCAAATAAAGTCCGGCGCCGAGCAGCGTAGTCCCTTGGAACACAATCTGACGGGAGACAAAAAGATTCAGGTTCCAGTTGCGGTTGCGCGCAACGGCAACCGCTATCAATGGCACCGCCAGCGCATTGGCCGCGCCGCGCCCCGCCCACAAGGCGGATTCCAGACGATCAAAGAGCACGCCATCGGCATAGAGCACGAGGTCGTAGCCGTGCAGCGCTGCAACCCCGAGACATAGATACTTGATGGACCAGCGGTGCACGGGTGGCGTATTGCGATACACCACTTCAACCAGGGACAGCCCAACAACGGACAAGGCGAGAAGACCGCAGAATCCCAATCGCGAGCCGTGACCAGTGTGCCCGAAGTTACCCCACAGAGATCCGGGTCCCCACAGCAGCAGAACTGCGACCAGCACGGATGCGATCAATCCAAGCTGAATACGTTGCCGTGCCACCGCTCTGGGGCCGGTTTCTC
>JBIKOF010000294.1:0-3540 GCA_044358205.1 Gammaproteobacteria bacterium
AAGAAACGGAACGTCTTACCTACGTGGAAAGCTGGCCGAGGCGGCGCGGCGCAAGCTCGCGACCGCGGTGCGCAGAGAGTTTCAGGCGGTTCAGGATGGGATCCGCAGAGTGGGTGCGCTTGAGCTTGCGGAGCGCTCGGCGGCGCAGGCGTTGCTATCAAACGAGAAAGGGTTCGAGGCCGGCACGCGCACGCGCGTCGACATCCTGGACGCAGAGCAAAAGCTCAGCGAAGCCCGGCTCAACCTCGCGCAGGAGAGACTCATCTACGCGATTTCCCACCTTCGGCTGCGCGCGTTGGGCGGAGACCTTGGGGTTGAGTCGATAAGCCAGGTCAACGACTGGCTCGAAACGCCCGCAACGGTCGCCGGGGTGGTCCCGTCGGTCAAGTCGAAGAAGGCGGTATCTGCTGCGAAGCCAGCTCCGCCGAAACAGGATCCCCTAAGGAAGATTCTGCAGGCGACGAAATTGGAACCTGTACCGGCCAGAAAGCCGGAATCCGTAATGGTGGCCAAAGCACCGGCAAAATCCGGGCAGGTTCTGCTCAAGATTGAAGCGCGCGGAGCGACTTGGGTTGAAATCAGCGACGCGGATGGTCAGGTCGTTTTCAAGGGCAGTCTGAAAAGCGGCGAAGCACGGGAGGTGCTTGGACGCCCACCCTTCAAGCTGACCAATGGCTTCGCGCCTGCACTCAATACTTCAGTTGCTGGACAGCCGATGCCGCTCAACGCGACCGCGGCAAAGTCAGCAGCAGCGGCTTCGCCCGCAGCTGGACCTACCTAAGTTCTCTGACCGGGCGCTTCGACGCCCGGTTCCTCTACACGACGGACCTGATATTTCTTGTTCCGTTAAAAAGTCCTCAAGAAATCCCCAGCCACACCCGCTAACCCTGTATCAGGCGAACTGTGCCGCGGCAACGATGCTTACCGCGAAACTCCAGATTCGGAGACTCAGCCGCCTCAACACATGCGAGGGAGTGAGCTGCTGTGCCACCAAGACAGAATTACGACGTTTCCAAGGCGACCTTCGGCACGGATTTGGGACTGGAGCGCCCCATCGTCATGGCGCTGCTGCGCGAAGCGCGAGTGGACTCAGACGGGGCCCGGTTGACCTGGGCGGTTACCCAGGCCATTACCGGACAAGCGGGACTCGCCAGCGTCGAATCCGATACCGATATCTTGAGTGTGAACATGAGCGCCAATGGGGCGTTGGACCTGCGGCCCAGTGCGACAACACCCCTCCCAGCGGGCCAGCTCGATAAGCTCGATGTGGTGGCATTCAGCAGCCACACCAATGTCGATCTCAATCTTGGTCTGTTCAAGGGCGTGGCAATTCTTGGCGACGGTAATGATCGCGTGACCGGTTCGGCCAAAGTTACTGTTCGCTCCGGCGGGGGAGATGACACGATAGCCATGGGCGCCGGCGCCGACACCATTGTGTCCGGTGACGGAAATGATGTCGTCAATGCGGGTGAGGGCACGAACGTCGTGCAGCTTGGGCGGGGCGACGACAGCGCTACGACAGGCAGTGGAAACGATCACATCCGGGCGGGTTTGGGTAACGACACGGTAATTTCCGGTGACGGTCACGACACGATTTTCTCCGGCAGCGGCAACGACTCAATCAACGCCGGGCTGGGGGACGATATCATCGTGATCAACGGCTCCAGACCGGGCGATCAGGTGATCGTGCGCGGAGGTGGCGGCGCAGATGTGCTCGATTTGAGCAAGGTCGTGATCGACACGTCTGCCTCTAGCGGTGGCGTTGACCGGCCTGGCGGGGTCGGGCCGGTTCTGATCTCGCTGACCGGGGGGGCCTCGGTGACCGCCTACGGCATCGAGCGCTTTGTCTACGACACCGACGGCACCGGCCCGGGAGGCGTGGTCGAGGTGAGTCTTACCCAATTCCTGGCCGCCTTCTAACCCTCGACCGATGCCCGAGCCCTGCAACAGGGCTCGGAGCCCCCGTGTCCATTGCCGGGTAGCGTTTTCACGCAATTCGGCCACCCGCATCGATTCTGCGAAATTCTTCGCAAAATTTCCCAAGCCCTCTTTGCTCCTACCCCGGACAGTGATAATTTCCTCCCAAAGATTTGTTGCGTCGCAGTACCGGCACGTGTCGATTGAGAAAATATAAGTCTCGTCCGCAGACCTCAGAACCCGTCCGGTGCGCGATTGTAGCGCTACGGGCCGGATGCCTCCCCGTCCACACGGTGACGCGGTGGGACAGGGTTCTGGGAGCCCTCAACAAAATTTTTTAGATGTGACTGACCGCACGGAACCGGTTCAGGGGTTAGGGTAAAAAGACGTCCATGGGTCAGGGTATTCCCGGTGCGGCGAGCAGCTCAGGGAATCCGGGCCGGAAAACAGGCGGTGGTGGCAAGGCCGACGGGGTAGAAATCCTGCGGCGAGTCAGGCTTAAATTTAAGGGCACGGGTGTGCCGTAAGAGGAGTAAACAAGGTGTCAAACTATCACGTAAACAAGGCGACGTTTGGGGCGGATCTCGTCCTGGATCCCGCCATTCAGTTAGCCCTTTCACGGGTGGTTGCAGCCGACAAGGATGGTTCCAAGACCACCCTTTCCGTCACTAACCCGTTGACCAACTCGGCAGGCCTCAAAAACGTCGACAAGCTTACCGACGTTCTGACGTTCAACCTGTCGAGCAACCAGGTGGTCGACCTGTCCAAGCTCTCCAATAGGAAGGGCAAATCGGAAGACGACAGCTCCAAGAGCGGTTCGCTTGACGTCATCGCCTTCAACAACGACATGAACGTCGACCTGAAGCTTGCAAGCTTCAAGGGCGTGGTGTTGCTCGGCAATGGCAACGATAAGGTTTCTGGCGGCGGTGGCTCCCTCGCGATCAATGCGGGCGGCGGCAACGACACCATCACCACCGGTTCCAACTCCGATACCATCGTGGGCGGGGACGGCAACGACTCCATCAGCTCCGGGTCTGGCAAGGACCTCGTGAAGGGCGGCGCTGGCAACGACAGGATTGATTCTGGTCGTGACAACGATACGGTTTATACCGGCAGCGGCAGCGACACCATTCTGGCCGGAGACGGCGACGATCGCATCATCATCGAAGCCATCGCTGGCGACGCACAGGTGATCGACGGCGGCAAGGGTTCGAGAGACGTGCTCGACCTGTCTGGCGTTACGGTCAGCGGCGCGGCTCAGGCCGGTGCCACCGTTACCATCACGCTCGACAGCGGCGCGACAGTGGCGGTTACGGGTATCGAGCGCTTCATGTACGACACCAACGGGGCAACCGCGGGTGGCGTAGTGACCGTCGGACTCAGCACCTTCCTTGGCGACTTCACGGTCTAGTAAAGGCCTGGGGGTTAGCCCACCGGAAACCCCGGTTCGCCGGGATCCCCATTCTGCCCGCCTTGCGCGGGCAGAATGGTTTCTGGCTGCCTGCAATTCTACGGCGGCGCTCGTTGCAGCCCACGAGGCAATGGTCGCAGGAGAACCGCGCGAGCTGCGTTGGCTCCTGGCAAGAGTGAGCGATGAAGGCCGCCCGGACGAAGCAGCACTCG
>JBIKOF010000295.1:0-3539 GCA_044358205.1 Gammaproteobacteria bacterium
ACAGCGGTCTCTGGCTTGGTGACAAGCTTCTGGCAACTGTTCCTCGCGCGGGTTGGGGTAGGCATTGGTGAGGCGGGCTGTACCCCGCCAGCCAACGCGCTGCTTGCGGATTATTTTCCGCCGGAAAAACGTGCAACTGCCTTTGGCATCTATGCCATGGGGATCCCGATCGGGATCCTATTCGGGTTTCTGGCCGGTGGCTGGATGAACGAATTTTTCGGCTGGCGCTGGGCCTTCTTCGTTGTCGGCCTGCCGGGGCTGTTGCTTGCGGTTCTGGTGCGCCTGACTGTTCAGGAACCCGTACGGGGGCAAATGGATCGCATCCAGACCCGCCAAGCTGCACCTCCGGGACTGCGCGAGACGCTGCAGCATCTCCGGCGTAAAAGAGCCTTCGTGCACCTTGCGCTGGGCAGTGGTCTGACCGCCTTTGTCGGTTATGCCTGGATCATCTGGGCGCCCTCATTTTTCATGCGCGTACACGGTATGCGTTCGGGCGAGGTGGGTACGTCTTTAGGGCTATTGATAGGCGTTGCCGGCGGTATAGGGATCGCGCTGGGCGGGTATCTCGCTGATCGCGTCGCACGACGCGACCGACGTTGGTCGCTATGGCTGATTTGCGTGGCGATACTTCTCAACCTGCCGCTGGCCTTGTCAGCTTTTCTTGCGGACGATGCTCAAGAGTCGCTCTGGTTCATGGCGATCCCGTTTCTGCTTGGGAATTTTTGGCAAGGTACCTGTTTCGCCCAGACGCAGGGGCTTGCCGGCGTGCGCATGCGTGCTGTGGCGGCGGCAATCCTGCTTTTCGTAGCCAACATGATAGGGCTCGGTGCAGGTCCCCAATTCGTAGGAATGATGAGCGATATGCTTGCGCCAACCTATGGCGCGGATTCACTGCGTTATGCGCTTTTTGCCTGCACCCTGTTCAATCTTTGGGCCGCAGTGCATTTCTTTTTCGCCGGTCGTGCACTGCCGGCGGAGCTCGATGCCCAAATCGCTGCTGACGATGCCGCGGCCTTGGGGCAGGCGGGCTAGCCAAGAGTGAGGAATCCATCGATGGACGAGTTGATCGATGCCTTTGAGGGCCCTGAACTGGACGAGGCGCGCTGGGGTTTTCTGGTTTACCCCTTGCCGGATGGCAAGCACTGGACCTGCTGTGAGCCGGAATCCGTCACGAGAGTGGCAAGCGGTAAGGTTTCGATTGCGGTGGATCGTTTCCAGAATGCCTACGGGGGTCACCAGAATATCGATAACTGCAAACATCTCCTGGTGGCGAAGCAAACGCTGCCAGTCGCGCCCATTGGCATCAGCGGCTTTCACTGCGACATCACGGCGAGGAGCATTAACGCGAAGCCCCGCGACTATCGCGATGGTTTCGTTTCCTTCAACGTGCTCGACTTCACCACTGGCATGGTGTTCGACATCTGCGCCACGGGCGATCAGTTGTTTGCCATCTACGAACGCCTGCCGTTTCCGGGTATCGGCGAGCCCTTTACCTATATCGTCGAGGCGCCGCTCGAGGCGGTGCCGGTGGGGCCCGACGAGGTTTACCGGAGCTCGGTGCTTTTTGATCCCGTGGCGCGGCGGGCGGAATGGTGGGTCAACGGGCGCAAGATTTTTGCAGCCGCCGATGCCCCAGTTCCTTCTGCGGTGACCTTGGGCTTTGGTTTCATTTCCTTGCATCCCTGTGTGGAAGGGCAAAGCCGCTCGCTGCACGGGCAGGGATTACAGGGCAGCTGGGCGCGCCTGCGGCGCACCCATACTTGAGAAGTCTTATTCGGCGACGCCCTTCGGCGCACGCTGCTGCATGAATCCGAACAGGTAACCAGCCACCCGCCGCATCTGGATTTCCTCTGCGCCCTCGGTAATGCGGTAGCGACGGTGGTGCCGATAGATGTGTTCGAAGGGCTTGTGACGCGAGTAGCCCATCCCACCGTGCACCTGCATCGCGCGATCCGCGGCCTCACAGCACAGTCGGTTCGCCCAGAAGTTGCACATCGACACCTTGTCCGAGACAGTGAAAGCCCCGTAGGTGTCCATCATCCAAGCGGTCTTGTGAATGAGCGCGCGCAGCATTTCGCACTGTGTGTGGAGTTCGACCAGCGGGAACTGGATGCCCTGATTGCTGGCGAGAGGCTTGCCGAAAGTCCGCCTTTCACGGGCGTACGCGACGGCTTCGTTGATGCAGAACTGCGCCGCGCCCAGACTCGATGCCGCCTGCCGAATACGGTTCTCGTTGAAGAAATGCTGGACCACCTGCAGGCCGCGACCCTCCCCTCCGAATATCGCGCTGTCTGGAACTTCGACGTTGGTGAGGCGGACATGCCCGTGGTCAGTCGGCATGTTGAATGTCCAGAGCATTTCCTCCACGTGAAATCCCGGGGCATCTGTCGGCACTAGGAAGGCCGTGATCCCTGTGGCGTCGCCTGCCTTGCCAGATGTCCGGGCAAAGATCAGATCGGCCTCTGCGCTGTGTATACCGGTGTTCCAGGTTTTCTCACCATTGATGCACCAGCCGCCTGCAGTGCGCGCCGCGGTGGTTTCCATGTGGGTGGCATCGGAGCCGTGCGCGGGCTCCGTGATGCCAAAACCGAAAATCTTCTCGCCGGAGGCGAGCGCTTCTGCCCAGTGAGCTTTCTGGCTTTCTGAGCCGTACTCCAGCATCAGAAGAAAACTGATATTGTTGCCCACGATTGCGTGTTCGTTCTGCAGATCACAGTGCAGGCCGAGGCCGAGGCCGGCAAGGTGCTCGCGGATAACCGCCATGCCGAGGTTACTGCCGTCTCGTCCCCCGTAGGCGGCCGGAAAGGGGTAGCGATAGTGCCCTGCGGCATCGGCGCGGCGTCGGGCTTCCGCCAGCAATGCCTCCCATTCGGGCCTCGGCAGACCCCCATTGTCCCAGTCGGTGCGAGCGTGCTCACGTCGATGGTCGAAAAAGCGGATGTTGTCATTGGCCGCTTCAAGCGGCTTGATCTCGCGAGCAATGAAATCATCAAGCTCGGCAAGATAGGCCACAAGCTCTGGCGGCAGATCAAAGTTCATGAGGCGTGCGCTCCACTCATAAAGACAGCATCAGATATTCATTCGCCTGGACGTTCCCGGACTACGCGCATTCGGCCGTCGCGGACTTCCCACAGGCGCAGGTCTCGCGTGATGACGTATAGCGGAATTTTGTAGCGTAGCGACAGGAAGACATGGATCTCGTGCGGCGTGTCGTCGAGGAGATTGCGCACGGCCACGCCTGATTCCAGCGTTGTGCCGCGCAAGGATTCAACCGAAGCGCGGGTGCAGGCTGTAGCGAGCGCGTCGTTCTCGCGCACATGCACGCCCTCAGGATCCAGTCGGTAACGGTAATGGCCGCCCAGCAGGACCTCGTCCGCATCAGCGGCGATGGGCATGGCGTAGACGAGCAGGTCATCGGAGTGTGGGTGGCGTAGGCTCAGGCTGTCGTAGCGCTCTGCACAGGGGGTGTCCACCAGCGGGCGCACGGTCACCCTAGCCTGCAGCTGGGCACGCTGGCGCGCGCCCAGCGCGGCCGGGCC
>JBIKOF010000296.1:0-3513 GCA_044358205.1 Gammaproteobacteria bacterium
CGCACCGCCGAGGATTCAGCCCCGAGGGGAGTGCTCATCCACGACCTCGAGGGCGATCTGTTCTTCGGGGCGGCACCCGACCTGGAGCACTATCTGGATAGTGTGCTCGGCGAGGCACGTGCGCAAAAGATTCAACATGTGGTGGTGCGCCTGAAACGCGCGCGAAATTTCGATGCCGTCACGCTGGAGGTGCTCGAGCATTTTCTGAAGGAGGCGCACGGGCAAGGCGTGGTGGTGCTGTTAGCCGGCATGAAGCCGGAGCTGCTCGTCGCGATCCAGCGCATGGCCATTACGAGCGATGAACGCGCGGTGCGCCTATACCCACAGACCACAGAGGAACACTCGGCCACTCTGGCCGCCATTCACGATGCCTATCAAATGGCGGCGGAGGCTCATGGCGCCGCCGATCGCGGGGACTGGCCAGACGTCACTCGCCTTGCTGCGGGTCGCTACCAGGTCTAGAAGTCTGGCTACGCGCCCGGGCGGGTATCCCGTCGACTCTCGGTCAGGGCGGGGCCGGCGGCGTTTCCGATGACCCACGTGCAGCCGTGGCGCGCGGGATGACACGCATCAAGCCCTCTTGCGCCACCGATACCACCAGCCGGCCTTCGCGGTCATAGAAAGCCCCGCGCGCAAGACCGCGCGAGGCCGAGGAAGACACGCCTTCGCAGTGGTAAAGCAACCATTCGTCCATCCGGAAATCGCGATGAAACCACATCGCGTGATCGAGGCTTGCCACCACCAGATTGTCGTCGGTGAGTTGGAATCCGTGGTGCGCGAGCAGCGTCCAGATGAGTCCGTAATCAGACAGATAAGCCAGCATGGCCCGATGCAGTGAGGGCGTATCGGGCAAGGTTCCGACGGCACGTATCCATGCGCGCCGGATAGGGGTGCCATCTGGCGCGTGGGTCCCTTGGCGTCCGTCGATGGCGCGCACTTCAAAGGGCGCGATCACCGTCAGCATACGCTGGTAACGGGCCGGCAATTCATCGAAGCGATCCCAGCTGAGGGCGTAGGGCTCGACCTCCTCCGGTGGCGGAACATCGGGCATCCCGCGCTGATATTCGATACCGGGTTCCTCGCGATGGAAGGACGCCTCGAGGGTAAAAATGGGCTGACCGTGCTGGATGGCCGTGACCCGACGTGCCGAGAAGCTTTTGCCATCCCGGCTGCGGTCAACGGAGTAGATCACGGGCGAATGGGCGTCTGCCTCACGCAAAAAATACGCATGAAGGGAGTGCAGGGACCGGTCGGGATCCACCGTAAGCTGGGCTGCCTGACTGGCCTCACCGAGCACCTTGCCCCCGTACACACGCTTGATGATGGTGTCCCCGATGGCTCCTCGAAAAAGGTTTTCCTCGAGTTTTTCGAGCGCCAATCCAGCAAGAAAATCGTTGAGGGACTGGCGCATCAACTGAAGGCGTAGGCTGCAGTGGGAAATTCGACGCGCTTGACCTCCTGGACGAACGCCTCGATGGCAGCGTGGATACTGCCGCGCCCTTCCATGTAGTTGCGCGAAAAACGGGTGCGTTTACCGGGGGCGATGTCGAGGATGTCGTACAGCACGAGGATCTGCCCGTCCACGTCCGGGCCTGCCCCGATACCGATAACGGGCACCTTGGCCTTCCGCGTGATTTCCTCCGCAAGCCGCATCGGCACACATTCGAGAAGCAGCATATCTGCTCCCGCGTCCTCGAGCGCCCGCGCGTCGGCGATCATCTTGGCAGCCGTGCCATCCTGCCGACCTTGAACCCGATAACCGCCCATCTTGTGGATGGCCTGTGGCGTCAAGCCCAGATGCGCACAGACGGGAATACCACACTCCGTCAGGCGCGCCACCATGTCGAGTTGCAGTGCGCCCCACTCGAGTTTCACCATCTCTGCCCCGCCCTCCTTCATCAGTCGAGCCGCGTTGTGCAGGCAGTCGTTGGCAGAGTGGTAGCTCATGAAGGGCATGTCCGCCATAACCAGCGCGCGCTCAACGCCGCGGGCGACCATGCGGGTGTGATAGATGATGTCTTCGATGGTGACCGGAATGGTAGTGGCATGACCCTGTACCACCATTCCGACGGAATCACCGACCAGGATGAAATCGCAGCCGGCGCGATCGACCACGCGCGCGAAAGCAGCGTCGTAGGCGGTGAGTGAGGCGATCTTCTCGCCGCGCTCTTTCATCTGGCGCAAGGTCTCGGTGGTGACCCGACCGTTATTGGCTGAATGACTGCTCATCGGACTGCTTTCTGGATGCGGGTATGAAGGTTCACGCTTGAAGCCGGGCCTGCTTACGGGCGACCCCCGAGAGGAAACGCGCCAGCTCGATGGGCGCGCGGGCATGGACGCCTTTGCCAATGAGATCGAGCCCGTCGTGCGCCTCCACTTCGAAGGTGACAAGCTGAGCCGAAACTTCAGCCACCGTAGCCTTCACCGTAACCGTGCACCCCACCGGCGTCGCTGCAAGATGGCGCACGTTGACCAGCGCCCCCACGGACACCCATCCCTCGGGCAGGAAGCGTTTCAGCAAATCCGTACACGCGACCTCCATGAAGAGGATCATATTGGGGGTTGAGTAGACGGGAGGAAGCTCAGGCACCTCGGCCTGCACGGTCAGGGCATGGGTGACAACCAGCGACGCCTCGTGGGTTGCGCCCAACGGAACCGTTTCAGGCAAGTTCATCGAGCAGATCTCCGCGCGGAAAGGGTCACCGCATTCATGCCAGATTTTCCAGCCAATCGCGCAAGGCTGTGGCAATTTCATCTGGCGAGTCTTCCTGGATGAAATGCAGGCCTTTCACCGTGACTTCTTGTTGGTTGGGAAACTTGCGCAAGCATTCACGCGTGCGGCCCGTCATGATCATGCCGGGATCGGCATTGATGAAAAGCTTGGGCACCTGCGAGGTAGCGAGCCATGCGCCATAGGCGTCCACCGTGGCGCAGCTTTCGGCGGGATGACCTTCGATGGGCAGGGCATTCGGCCAGTCGAGCATTACGCGGCGTCCCTCGCCTGGCTCACGGAACGGCGCCCGGTAGGCCTCCATCTCCTCATCCGTCAGTCGGCGCAGGATGGATTTGGGCAGGACGTTTTCCACGAAGATGTTACGGACAAGGATGAGGTCTTCACCCGTCGGGCTGCGGAAGGCCTGGAAAATACCGCGTGCCGCTTCCGGCCAATCGTCCCAGGTGATACTGCAGACCAAGCCTTCCATGTAAGCAATACCGCGGACCGCGCTGGCGTGCCGGCGGGCCCAGTCAAAACCCAGCGCCGAACCCCAGTCGTGAAGCACCAGCACCACAGGCCCGGTAACGCCAAGGGCCGCCAACGCGGCATCGAAAAATTGCTGTTGAACTGCAAGCCCGTAGCGTCCGGGCCCTTCGCCGGGGAGCTTGTCGGAGTCGCCCATACCGATGAGATCGAGCGCGATACACCGTCCGTGTCCTGCGAGTTGGGGCAGGATGTTGCGCCACAGGTAGGAGCTGGTCGGGTTGCCATGCTGGAAGACGATGGGGATACCCTCG
>JBIKOF010000297.1:0-3509 GCA_044358205.1 Gammaproteobacteria bacterium
ATCGCCGGCGTTGCGCTTGGGATCGCGTCTGTCCTGACTATCCTATCGATCATGAACGGCTTCGGGGCTGAGCTCCGTCAGCGTCTGCTCGGCATGACGGCGCATCTCGAAGTGTCGGCCGACAAGTCCGCGCTCACGCACTGGGAAACGCTGGGTAGTTCGCTGGCACAGATCGAGGGCGTGACCGGCTGGTCGCCTCAGGTCGGAGGGCAGGCCTTGCTTACGCGGCAAAACGCCGTGCAGGGCGCGCGAATCCGTGGAGTGTTGCCGGAACACGAGGCGACCGTCAGTGTGCTCTCTTCGGTGATGCGCGAGGGCACGCTGTCAGCACTGGCCGCGGGCGAGTTTCGGGTGATTCTTGGCGCCGGACTCGCGGATGCCTTGGGTCTCGAGGTTGGCGACGACGTCATGCTGGTGCTGGCCGAACCGGTACGGACCGCAACCGGGATGCTGCCGCGGATGAAGCGTTTCGTGGTGGCGGGTATCTTTGAGGCCGGGGTGCTCGAATTCGACACGGCGACGGCTTACATCCATCTAGCAGATGCGCAGCGCGTGTTTCGCCGCCAGACGCGCGCGGATGCCATTACGCTGGCTGTCGTCGATCCCTTCGACCTGCGCGACGTGATGGCGCAACTGCCGTCGCGTTGGGGGAAAGAAACGCTCGAGGCCGTTCCCTGGACCGCGCGACACAGTAATCTTTTCCGCGCGCTCGAAACCGAGAAGATCGTCATGTTCGTCATTCTGCTGCTCGCAGTCGGCGTGGCCGCGTTCAACCTTGTGTCCACGCTGGTGATGGTAGTGACGGAAAAAGCCGCGGAGATCGCGATTCTGCGCACGCTCGGCATGACCCCGCAGCGGATTTTGCGGGTGTTTCTGACTCAGGGTGTCCTGATCGGCCTCGCGGGCGTGGTCCTGGGCGGCGCGCTCGGCATTCTGCTCGCGACCCACGTAGAGACGCTGATTGCCTGGCTGGAGCGCACGCTGGGTTTTCGGGTTCTTGCCCCGGATGTGTATTACATCAGTCACATTCCCGCACGGTTACAGGTGAAAGACGTACTACTGACGCTGGGTTTTTCCCTTTTGCTCTGTCTTCTTGCGCCGCTTTATCCAGCCTGGCTCGCCAGCAGGGTCTCGCCGGCGTTAGCCTTGCGCCATGAATGACTCCTCTGTGACCGTCCCACCGCCCGCGCTCGCTGCGCGTGGAATAGGCAAGCGCTATGTAGATGGCGTGCTCGATGTCGAGGTGCTGAAAAAGGTGGATTTTGCCGTGGCTGCCGGTGAGAGCGTGGCGGTACTCGGTGCCTCGGGATCGGGCAAAAGCACACTGCTTCATCTTCTCGGCGGGCTCGAAGATCCGACCTCGGGTCAGGTGTTATGTGGGGGCATCGACCTCGCACGCCTCGATGAGGCGGCGCGTGGGCGCTTGCGCAACCGGGATCTGGGCTTCGTCTACCAGTTTCATCACCTGCTTCCGGAGTTTAGTGCGCTTGAGAATGTCGCCATGCCTGCCCTCATCGGCGGCGCCTCGGCGGCTGAAGCGGAGCGACGTGCGGCTGCAATGCTCGCGCGCGTCGGACTGGAGCCACGCGCCCAACACCGACCTGCAGAACTTTCCGGCGGAGAGCGGCAACGCGTGGCTATCGCCCGGGCGCTGGTGATGTCGCCGCGCTGCGTGCTGGCCGACGAACCCACGGGAAATCTCGATGAAGCCACGGCCCAGAGCGTATTGTCGCTGATGCTGGAGCTGAAACGGGATTCCGCGACTGCGCTGGTCATCGTAACCCACGACCGCCGTATCGCAGACCAGCTCGACCGTATCGTTGAGCTCCGCGGGGGTGAATTGACGGAACGGCCGCCGCCGGTTCACCCAGCACCACCCTGAGCGCGCGATCGGCTTAGCGCCAACCGCGCGATTCCAAAGCAGCCCGTTCAAGGATGAATCGGCATGCGCATTATCCTCGTATGCTGGGTGGCCGGGCTCATCCTCGTGCAGTGCCTGAAGACGCTGCCCCCGCCTACGCACCTCCTAAGCTTATCGCTCATCGCGGCCGCGTGCGTCTGTAAGAGGCGGCTGCGCCCACCGGGCGCGCTTCTCCTGGCGGCGGTCTGGGCTGCGACCTGTGGATACTTGCAGCTGGAGGAGGTCATCCCAGCGACGCTCGAAGGCGAGGCCATACGCGTCCACGGCATCATTCGGCAGATCCCCGATCGATCGGGGCCCGCACACCGCTTCACGCTGGAAGACGTGCGCAGGGCGGGCGGAAGCGGATGGCCAAACGGCGACGCAACCCTGACGCTGACCACTCATCACGCCCTGCCAGCGTTGTACGCCGGGTCGACATGCCAGCTGTATGTTCGTCTGCAGAGGCCGCGCGGCACGCGCAGCGATGGAGCCTTCGATTTCGAACGGTGGGCGCATGCCACAGGCCTTGATGCGACCGGCTATGTGGTGGCGCATCGGGGCAATGTCTGCGCGCGCAAGGCCGGCTTCTCATTGGGCGCACTGCGTGAAAATCTCGCCGGGCAGATTTTCAAGGCGGTGTCCGCCCCGCAGTCAGCCTCGATTCTGGCCGCGCTGGCAGTGGGCGCACGGACCGAAATCGATCCGGGGCAATGGCTGGTGCTGCGTGACACGGGAGTCATTCATTTGCTCTCCGTCTCGGGCTTGCACGTGGCCATGGTCGCGCTGAGCCTGTTCTGGTTCGCTACCCGCGGCGTCACCCTCGTCAGCCGGCTGAAGAAGCGCCCACTGTCCGGGTGGGTTGCGTGTGTGATCGCCCTCGGGGGCGCTGCCTCCTATGCCTTGCTGGCAGGGTTTACCGTGCCGACCCAGCGAACCCTCGTGATGATCGCCGTGCTCATGCTCGATGGCCAGCGCGTGCGCGGTTTCGGGCCGGCGGATGCCTTGCTCTTTGCCGCCGCGGCCTTGCTGACCTGTGATCCCCTGGCGAGTCTTACCCTGAGTTTCTGGTTGTCGTTCATCGCCATCGCACTGCTGATGCTACGGGACGAACTAGGGATTGGGCGTGGTCCGGTCTCCCGTTGGGCGGGTGTCCATTTGCATCTCGCCATGCTGCTGACCCCATTGCTCGCCTTCACTTTCGGCACTGTGCCGTTGATGTCTCCGCTGGCTAACTTCATCGCTGTGCCGGCGGTCAGTTACGGCGTGGTGCCAATGGTGCTTGGAGGGGTCGCGCTCGCAAGCGTGGCGCCCGAGGCGGCGACTACCTGCTGGCAGGCTGCGGCGATGCTCTGGGAATGGGTCTGGCAGATCCTGGAGATCCTTGCTGGGATGGTGCCAGCGACGCGCTTTCCGTTCGTCCTCGATGCGGCGAGAGCAGGCTTGCTTTTCGTCGGGGTGTTGAGCCTCTTTCAGCCGGTTTGGGCGTTGCGGGTGACGACGATTGCCTTGTCACTCCTGATTTGCGCTGTGCCACTGCGCGAACGCCCGGCGTATGGAGAGTTCAGTCTTACTGTCCTCGACGTCGGGCAAGGACTTGCCGTGGCCG
>JBIKOF010000298.1:0-3508 GCA_044358205.1 Gammaproteobacteria bacterium
TTCCATTGTGTCTAGTTGCTTAATCATAAAAAGACTTTCTGGCTAAAGTCATTGGCGCTGTTGAAGTCGCCGATCCGTTTCAGCAGATAACCTGCAGTCTCTAACGTGACCGACTATAACAGGTGGATATTCGAAGTGTAATTTCGGACTGCGGCGGTTTGCACCTGCGAAAGCTGCTCCAGATTGAATCTCTATTTAAGTATAAAAGATTGAGAATTTCGAAAATGATGACTCTCTAAACACAAGAGGCTGGCTTGCGGCCAAACACAAACACACGCTGGTCGAAATCTTCTGCGCTATTGAGCGCACTCGCCCGGATCAAGGCAAAGCCCGCCATCGCGGCCGCAGCTTCCATATCGGCTTGCGTCATATCGCTAATCCGATATCACCGGCTGTCGGTGACGCGAGTCGTTCCTTGGCGTCAGTGCGAAGCGTCGCATTTTCAATCTCGATTCCGAAATCGACGGCGTTTATGCTCCCCAGACACAGAGACCAGCAGAGGCTTGAGCGGATTGCCGAGGGGCGTGGGAAATTCCGGATCGGCCCCGGCTCGGTAATCAACGCACTGAATCGGATGTCGCCGCCACACCCCGGGCACTCGCGCGGATATTCCTCCCCCACCCGAGGCATCAGTTCGGCTTTTTGCGTCGTGAGGCGTCATCCGAGCGAGGTTGGTCGACGCAGGTGGCTCTGGTCTACTAGTCACGGCGAAAAGACATAGCCTGCGGCGGCGGCCGGGGCTCCCCATCGAGTCGAGAGTGAGCCATTCCATGCTTGCATTAATTCACGAACAGACGAGCGGCATCATCTTCCTGTTCGTCTTGAGCATCGCCGGCACCATCGCCGTCGCGGTGCTGTTCATGACGCGCATGGTTGTGCGGCGCTACCCGGACATCGCCTTTTCGGCAATCGTTCCCGCGGTCCTCGCGACCGGACTCGTCACCTCGCTGTTGCTGGGGTTCGTGTTCCAACGCGCATGGGAATCCTTCGACGTGGCCTCGAAGAGCCTGCACCAGGAGGTCGTTCAACTCGTCCAGATCGCGGCCGCAAGCAGCTTCCTGTCCGATGAGCACGCTGCCAAAGTGGTGGAGGGCGTGAAGACCCACATCCGCCACGTGCTCGACAGCGAGTGGCAACAGATGACCAGGGATAGCAGGCCGGCGCTCACTCGCGCCCCTGGCCTGGCCGCGATAAAGGCTGCGATCATGTTCACCCCTCGGGACGACGACGAGCGCGCCGGGAAGCAATTCATCATGTCCGCACTGTCGCAGGCAGCGGCCTCACGATCGAGCCGGATCCGCGCAAGTCACGCCCTGATCGCGGCGCCGTTGTGGCTGACCATTACTACGCTGTGCGTTCTCCAGATCGTCGGCATCGCGTTCGCGACAAGCGCGAGGCTTGCCACGTCGGCGTTGAGCGTGACGTTGGTAACCGTTGCCTTGGCCGCTCTGTTGACCATGATCATTGGTTTTGACCGGCCATTCAGCGGCGGAGTCTTCGTGTCGAAGGAGCCGATGGAGGAGCTGCTCGTCTACCTGTCACGTAACAGGTGAAGCACCGGGCACCTTCTCGTGTGCGCGGGCGTGATCTTGCTGTTCGGCGACGACATCGCGGATTCCCTGGTCGGTCACGATAGCTCCACCTTCACGGGGCCGAACAGGCAGGCCAAGGCTCTTTTCGTTTGACCTTCACCCAACATTTCCCATCACCCTGTCGATGACTTCCTGCCACCTCTGGCCAGCATTGCCCAGCTTCAGGGCAAACAGGATCTGCTCCTCGATGAACTTCGACTTCTTCATCGATTTCTCCTTATCGCACAAAGACGCCGGAAGCACCTTACTCCGGTTTTAAATGACGACGGAAATCGGGGGTAACGTCAAAACGAGAGCGGATCAGGCGATGGACATATCTGACGAAGACCGCGGCGCGCGCCGACGTGTTCGATTACATCGAGATGTTCTACAACCCGAAACAACGACACGGTTCAAATGGAGACCTCTCGCCTGTAGAGTTCGAAAAGCGCCACGCGCAATGAGGGTCCTGACTGTCTACGTAACCCTGTGCGATCCACCCATCACCTTCGCCGGCTATAAGATTCGCTGCCCTCTCCACCGTATGATGGCCCTGACTCTGGGTATCCAAGAAGGTGAGACCCGCGACAAGGCGGCCATCGCACGGGAGTACATTGAGGACGCTGCAATGGCCGATGCGACAGGAACTGGTGGTGCCCGCGGCGAAGCCACCAGTCAAGCAACTGCGGTCCGTGAGGCCGAGGGCTAAGCCTCTATGCAGACTAGAAACAGAAGATGAGCGAATCCACCCCTCTCCCCGTACTTTTGGTCTGCGGATGTCAAAAGTATCTCCCCTATCTCCATGCCGGCATCAGACGATACAGTCGCCCAACAAACTGGCGGACAATCGGATTTATAGGCGACCCTACCGCGTCAACGGCCACGTTTGACGAAGTGTCCAGCGTTCTGACACTTCCCGTCGCAGATACATACGAAGACCTCCCCCAGAAAATTCGCGCCGCTATTGCCTGGGTCCAATCTCAGTGGCCGAGTACGCCTGGCATCTTCAAAACGGACGACGACATTGTCATCCCAGATTTGGACTGTCTGAATGCCTCTATCCAATCCCACATCTCAGCCCGCACGCCCTATGCGGGTCTCCATGTAAGTACACGTCGTGGAGGCACGGCGACCCGCCATCGTATAGAAACCCGCTTTACAGACAAACAGCGCGCCGGTACGTACAAAGGCGCGCATTATTGCTACGGCGCGGGATATTGGCTGTCTACTGACGCGATGCGGGTCGCCGTTGCGGCGGAACAGGAATATGGCTCTGCCTGTCTTGAGGACGTCTGTACCGGTTATGTTATGAATTGTGCCGGCATTAAACCCGTGAAAATCAATGTGCGTTATGAGGAGAAGGCACGGGACGATGCCCTCCTAACATCCTTTGCCTAAAACACTGCGGCACTGACAAAGACAGCGCATTTTGGGCAGATCAGCCACAAGCCTCGGGCATCCCGAACAAAGTCAACTCTGGCTGCCGCGTCCTGCCCGGAGTGCGCACGGATGAGCACCGCACCGCAGGCTTCGCAGGGTGGGAATTCGGGCTAGGCGGGAATCATGGTTCGGATTCTGACGGGGCCTAGGAACCCAAACAATCCCCTACAGAGCCCTACAAGGGGCCAACAGATGGCAAGGCCCGAAGGTGATGATGGGTGAAGTATTTGATTTGATGGTGGCCAGGGACGGAATCGAACCATCGACACGCGGATTTTCAATCCGCTGCTCTACCAACTGAGCTACCTGGCCATGGGGTCGCAGTCACCGGCAGGGGCTGCGCCCAACCGGAGGCGTATTAAATAGGCTGGGCGGGGGAGCGTCAACCGTGGAAGCCGGTTTCGCGGGCCCGCCTCATGGTTCGGCCATGCCGGTTCGTGAGGCCGCGCTCGGGTCGCGGTCAGGCGTCCTCGGTCGGTCGGAACTGCTCCGGACGG
>JBIKOF010000299.1:0-3507 GCA_044358205.1 Gammaproteobacteria bacterium
GGCCATGGACAAGGACTTGTATGACCTTGAGCCGGAAGAGGCGAAACACATTCCGACAGTCTGCCATTCGTTGGATATGGCGCTCGATGCCCTCGATCGCGACCGCGAATTCCTGAAGGCCGGCGGCGTGTTCACCGACGATATGATTGATGCCTACATCGAGCTGAAGAACACCGAAGTCACCCGGTTCCGCATGACCCCGCACCCGGTCGAGTTCGACATGTACTACAGCGCTTGAAGAAAACCTCAAGCACCGACTCAGCAAGCCCCCCTTCGCGGGGGCTTGTTTTTTACGGCGTCCCAAATCGCCTCGAGTCCTGGCGCGCAACGGCAGTGGTGGGAGCAAACAGTCGGAACCTGCACGTCGGATTGGCCTGAATCATGCACTTAAAACCCCAAGAAAAGATGGAAACCTCACGCCTCGAGTTACCTGCCATCTGCCCGGGAGTGCCATGCCCAGCGCGAAAACGAGACGACCCATGATCAAGGCAGAGGATGCCTCGGTTCTGCTCAACCAGCTGGCGACGGCCGTCGTGGTGCTGGATGACAAGCTCATGATTCGGGGGGCCAATCTTGCGGCTGAGGCGTTGATTGCCACGAGCTCCACCCAGCTTCGCGGGATGCCCGTGGAGCGACTCTTCCCGGGTCGGGAAGAGCTGCGGACCCAGGTAGAACGAGTGATGGTGGACGGCCGCGCCTTCACCGAGCGCGAGCTGACGCTGATGCGATCCGGGCAGGATCCGATTCAGGTCGAGTGCGCGTTTTCGGCCTGGTGGCGTGAAGACCCTGCGCACCCCTTTGGCGTGGTGCTCGAAATGATCAGCACCGAACGGCAACAACGCATTCAGGCAGAGGAAAACCGCCAGTTGCAAAATCAAATCAGCACGGCCCTCATGCGTGGTTTGGCTCACGAGGTGAAAAATCCGCTCGGTGGCATTCGCGGCGCTGCGCAGCTTCTGGAACGTGAACTGCCGGACCCACGTCAGCGCGAGTACACCCAGATCATCATTGGAGAAGCCGACCGGCTGCGCAAACTCGTCGACCGGATGCTGGGACCCAGAACGCAGCTGCAGCCGACGCTCTGCAATATCCACGAGATCCTCGAACATGTACGACAGGTGGTGGAAATCGAAGCCTCATCGCGGGTCATCATCCGCCGGGACTACGATCCAAGTTTGCCGAGCTTGCTGGCCGATCGGGATCTTCTGGTGCAGGCCTATCTCAATCTGGTGCGAAACGCAGTGCAGGCTCTGAACGGGCACGGCGGGACGATCACCTTACGAACTCGCGCCGAGCGCCAGTTCACCATCGGCAATGAACTCCATCGGTTGGTCCTTCGGACCGAAATTCAGGATGACGGGCCCGGTATTCCCTCCGAGATCGCAGAGAGCGTGTTCCTGCCCATGGTGTCTGGACGGGCCGAGGGATCCGGACTGGGCCTGCCTATCGCCCAGTCGTTGATCCAGCGGCATGGCGGATTGATCGAATTTTCGAGCATGCCAGGTGCCACGGTCTTCACCGTCTGGCTGCCAGTGAGGAATACCGTATGAAGATGCCTGTAGATGTCTGGGTGATCGATGACGATCACGCGATCCGCTGGGTGCTGGAAAAGGCCTTGTCTCAGGCCGAGTTCGCGCCGCGCTGCTTCGATTCCGCAGAGAAAGCGCTGGCTCAGCTCAAGAAAGAGGCGCCCGCGGCAATCCTGACCGACATCCGGATGCCGGGAATGGATGGACTTGAACTGCTTGAAGCGGTGCAGACCCTGCGCGGTGACGTTCCGGTGATCATCATGACGGCGTTTGCGGATCTCGATCGCGCTGTGGCCGCATTTCAGGGCGGGGCTTTCGAGTATTTGCCGAAGCCCTTCGATGTGGACGAAGACGTCACCATCGTCCGCCGTGCGGTTGCTGCCTCGCGCGAGGCACGCACGGAAAAAGACGCTGGCGCAATGCCTGCGCCGCCGCCCGCAGAAATCATCGGCTCCGCACCGGCTATGCAGGAGGTTTTCCGCGCGATTGGTCGGCTTTCCAAGTCACACATGACGGTTCTGCTCACCGGAGAGTCTGGTACAGGCAAGGAACTGGTTGCGCGAGCCCTGCATCGGCACTCCCCTCGCGCGAGTCGGCCCTTCATTGCGCTGAATACCGCTGCCATTCCACGCGACCTGCTGGAGTCAGAACTGTTCGGCCACGAAAGGGGTTCGTTCACAGGCGCCACTGGCCAGCGCACCGGCCGCTTCGAGCAAGCCAATGGCGGCACGCTTTTTCTCGATGAAATTGGCGATATGCCGGCGGAATTGCAGACCCGGCTGCTACGTGTGCTTGCCGAGGGCGAGTTTTACCGTGTTGGCGGTCATCAGCCCGTCAAGGTGGATGTGCGGGTGATTGCAGCTACCCACCAGGATCTCGAGAAGCGGGTGGAGGAAGGTGGGTTCCGCGAGGACCTTTTCCATCGCCTGAACGTGATACGCCTCCAGCTGCCCTCGCTGCGTGAGCGTAAGGAGGATATCCCAGAACTCGCGACCCATTTCCTGCGCATCACGGCGCAGGAGGTGGACATCGAACCCAAGCGCTTGTCGCCAGGCGCGCTCGCCGCGTTCCGCGCCTATTCATGGCCGGGCAACGTGCGCCAGCTTGAGAACGTCTGTCGTCGCGTCAGCATCATGGCCCCGTCGCAGGTCATCGAGGAAGCCGATCTCCCGCGGGAACTGATTGACGCCGCCCCATCGGTGGCGGGAAGCGACCGCCTGGGGCAGGACTGGGAGCTCGCCCTGCGTCGGTGGGCCGAGCATCACACCAGTGTTTCCAACCTACCGGTGCTGGAAGATGCCCTTCCCAAATTCGAGCGCACGATGATTCTCTTCGCACTTGCGAGGACGCAGGGTCGGCGGCACGACGCCGCCAAGCTGCTCGGGTGGGGCCGCAATACCCTTACCCGGAAAATCAAGGAACTGGGGATGGACGTCTGATCAGTCCTGCAACCAGCGAGCAATGTCCGGTGCAAAGTAGGTCAACACGCCATCGGCACCGGCGCGCTTGAAGGCGAGCATCGTTTCCAGCACCACTGCCCGCTCCTCCAGCCAGCCCGCCTGGCTGACCGCCTTGAACATGGCATATTCGCCACTGACCTGATAAGCGAAGGTTGGCGCGCCGGTTGTTTCCTTCACGCGCTGAATGATGTCGAGATAGGGCAGGCCGGGTTTCACCATCACCATGTCTGCGCCTTCTGAGAGGTCAAGCGCAACCTCGCGAAGTGCCTCGTCGGTATTGGCCGGATCCATTTGATAGGTCTGCTTGCTGCCCTTGCCCAGGTTGCTCGCAGAACCCACCGCATCCCGACACGGCCCGTAGAACGCCGAAGCATATTTTGCCGAATAGGCCAGGATCCGCGTGTTGACGAAGCCTTCTCCCTCGAGCGCATCCCGAATGGCACCGATGCGACCGTCCATCATGTCGGAGGGCGCGACTACATCCACGCCTGCCCGTGCCTGAGATAGCGCTTGCTGGA
>JBIKOF010000300.1:0-3501 GCA_044358205.1 Gammaproteobacteria bacterium
CTGCTTTTGATATTGCGCGCGTGATGGCGCTGGGCGCGGACTGGTGCAATGCCGCCCGAGGCTTCATGTTTGCGCTGGGGTGTCTGCAGGCTCAGGTTTGTCATACCGGTAAGTGCCCGACTGGCGTTACCACGCAGGACCCGAAGCGTATGCGTGCGCTGGATGTGCCGGATAAGAGCGAACGGGTATGGCAGTTCCACCAGACCACCCTTCATGCACTGGGTGAACTTGTCGGGGCAGCCGGCCTCGAGCATCCGCGGGACATCGGGCCCGAGCACATCATCCGGCGCGTTTCTTCCACCGAAGTGCGCTCGCTCGCCGCGCTTTACCGCTGGCTGTCGCCCGGGGAACTTCTCAATTCCGTGCCGGAACATCCGGTGTTTCGCCTGTTCTGGGAACAGGCGAGCGCCGATACCTTTGCAGCCCGTGATCAAACCCTCATCCAGTATCGCTCCGGCGCATGGCGCGGGCCGGGACGCGCCTGAGCGGGAGATCACTGCGACCATGTCACAGCCATTCGCACATTTGCTGGAGGATGATCCAGCGCGACACGTGTTCCGAATCCTGCCGGAGGCCTTTGTCGATCCGCAGGTATTCGAACTTGAGATGGCGCGAATCTTCGAATCCACATGGATATTTGTCACGCTGGAGAGCGAACTGCGGCGGCCCCACGATTTCGTGACAGCGCAGGTGGGGCGCGTCCCCGTGCTCATTACCCGGGATGGCGAGGGCACGCTGCGCGCATTTCTCAACAGCTGCCGGCATCGCGGGACCTTGGTGTGTCCACTCAAGCGGGGAAACCAGCGCGCTCACGTCTGTCACTACCATGGCTGGACCTACGACAGCGCCGGCCGCAATACCACGCTCACCTGGCGCGCGGATGGCCAGTATCCTCCGGACTTCGACCGCGGTGGACACGATCTGGTCCCGGTGGCGCGCGTGGCGAGCTATCGCGGATTCGTCTTTGTAAGCCTGTCGGCCGCAGTTCCCAGCCTTGAGGACCATCTGGGCGAGGCCAAGGTCTTTCTTGATCTGGTGGCGGATCACGGGCCCGAAGGGCTCGAGTTCGTGCCCGGCGATATCAGCTATACCTTTGAAGGTAACTGGAAGTTGCAGTTCGAGAACGGACTGGACTACTACCACTTCATCTCTACGCACATCTCCTTCCTGCAGATCCTCCGCCAGCGGGCGGCGAACACCACGCCGAGCGCAGAGGAACAACGCATCGCGCAGGTATTTGCCGAACGTGAGCCGGAAGCAGAGGGGACCTGGAGTTTCCCGCGTGGCCACGCGGTGACCTGGTCGGTCGGCATTGCGGGGCAAGGGGCGGAGCGGCGCCCGTTGCCGCGGGACCCGGCCCTGCTGTCGCGGCTTCGGGAAAGCCTGGGTGATGAGCGCCTGAAGTGGATGCTGAGGCAGCGCAACCTGACCATTTTTCCCAACCTGCAGATTGTCGATATCCAATCGATGCAGCTCCGGCTTTGGCAACCGCTTGCCGTCAATCGCACCCGCATGCACTCCTGGTGTCTGGCGCCAATTGGTGAGAACGACGAGGCACGACGCTACCGCATTCGCCAGTACGAAGAATTCTTCAACCCTAGTGGACTGGCCACCTCTGACGACAACGTCATGTACGCCTGGTGTCAGGATGGCTACGTGGCAGGAGCCGCTGGACGTATGCGCACCCAGGGCCATCTGCGCGGCATGCACGGGGGGCCTGCAAGGCCACACGAGCACGCGGCGGAACTGGGTCTCACGGGTGCTCGCGGTGCGTACGGCCCGGCGACCTTCGGCGATGAGACGTGTATTCAGGCCGGTTATCGGGAGTGGATGCGCTTGCTGTCCGCGGGCGGTGCCGGATGACCGCTTCCAGTGCCGACCCACGGGTGATTGCAAGAGACTTCCTGCTTCTGGAAGCGCGGCTGCTCGATGAGCGGGCGTGGGCCGCCTGGCTTGCCCTCTACCATGAGGACGCCGTGTACTGGGTACCCTCGTGGCGGGACGAAGACAAGGAAGTGGAAAATCCCGACCGCGAAGTCTCCCTCATCTACCACACGAGCCGGGTGGGTCTGGAAGAGCGCGTGATGCGGGTTCGCTCACGACAGTCTGTTACAGCGCTGCCGCTGCCGCGCACCACTCACCTTGTGAGCAATCTGGAGATCACCGCCAGCAACCCGGGCCATATCGAGGGCTGCGCGGTCTGGACCGTGCATTTCTATCATCCCCGCACGGCAGAGCAGGGGACCCATCACGGGCGCTGCGCGTTTACCTTGAGTGAGCGAGAGGGTCACTGGCGCTATGCGCGCAAGCGAATCAGTCTGATGAACGACTGCGTCAACGCAGTGCTCGATTTTTATCTGCTTTAACCGGCGTCGAGCCGACTCCGTACTCGACCAAGACTGCCTCCGGGCCCGAAGACCGAAGCGTTCGGAAATAGATTGAACGGGGCACTGGCGCCTCGAGTTGACGCGGATCACAATCCGTACACCCGATGATGGGATCATCGGAATCCATCCTCATCGCAAGGAGCTCCTATGTCTGCTGATACCCTCGTCCTCGTCGCCCACCGCGCAGGCGCCCGGCTACTCACCCGCATCCGGCGTGGCGCGCCTCTGGCACTGCTCGAAGACATCCCTCACCCGGAGGGCCGGCTGCGCGAACACGATCTGGATTCCGACGCAGGTGGGCGGGTGTTCGACCGACAGGGTGGTCAGCGACATGCCGTGGCGCCGGAGCATTCCGCCACCGAGCATATGGCCGAGGTTTTCGCCAATACGCTTGCCGATCGTCTGCGGGATGCCCGTCTGCGCGGGGAATGCGGCCGCATCGTGCTGGTGGCAGACCCACGCTCGTTGGGACGCATCCGGGCCGCACTCGATGACGCCACGGCGGCACTGGTGACCAAATCAATCGACAAGGATTTGGCGATGCTTGCCACCGCCGAACTCATCGCGACCCTCGAAGAGAATCTGGAAGAGTAGGTCGGGTTGCGTTCGGGCGCCGGTATACCGGCGCCCGTGCCATCAGGTTTCCTCGATACTGTAATCGCGCTGCTCGCGGGCAAATGCGATGAAGTAATCGAGCGCGCGTGGATTCATCATGGCATCGCGGCTGACGGCTTTGGCGAGATCAAAGCCCATCAGAATTTTACGTACCGGCACTTCAAGCTTCTTGCCCGTGAGCGTGTAGGGAATTTCCTCGACCGCATAGACCTTGTCCGGTACATGGCGGGGGGACGCCTCGCGGCGAAGGGTTTCAGCGAGCTTTGCAATCAGCGACGCATCCAGGCTGGCCCCGGGCGCTAGCTTGACGAACATTGGCATGAAGAACCGTCCGCCCGGCAAATCGAGATTGACGATGAGGCTGTCCGCGACTTCCGGCAGCGCCTCGACCGCGCGATAGATTTCGGCGGTGCCGATCCGTACGCCGTAGCGATTGAGGGTGGAATCCGAACGGCCGGAGATGAAGCAGCCGCCGCGGGCATTCACGCGGAAAAAGTCG
>JBIKOF010000301.1:0-3499 GCA_044358205.1 Gammaproteobacteria bacterium
TGCTGCCCTTACACCCTTCGCTGCGACGTGGCTCGCAGCCCGCCACGGGGAAGGTGCCGTGGGTTGGTACCTGGCCTTCCTCGGCGCGCTCACATTTGCCGCCTTGCTCTTGTCCAAGGAAACCCGCGCAGTCGATCTGGAGGCGCATTCGATTGACTGAAACCCGCGCGCCGCGCCTGATCAGGGGGCGGCGCGCGTAAGATCCGGATCAGCCGGTGGGCAGGGTAATCGTCGTGATCTCGGAACATTCAGCCGGCGTCACGCCCAGAATGGTTCTGTCGCTCGGGTTTTCCATCACGATGAACGCTTGATATACCGGTCCCTGCCTGCCATCGACTCCAGACCACGTGAGCTCGATGCCAAGTCCGGTGAGCGCCTCGGCGATGTAATTGGCTGGCTGAAAATTCGTCTGGTAGGTTTGTTTCGGCGCGAGATCAATGTTGGGGCTCAATATCCCCGGCCCGATGTTGACCCCATTGCTTTTGATGGCATTCAGTCGCGTAAAGCGAAGGTTATTCAGGCCAGGTGATCCCCCGGTGGCGTTTGGGTTGTAGGCCTGAACTGACATGAAGAACGCGCGCTGTGAGGTCGGGGGCTCAGAAGCGGATAACCCGCGTCCCAGAACGCCAATGCACCTGATGGTGCCGCCGATGGCAGCCTCCACAGAGGAAAACACCGATAGCAACACCAGGAACCCAAGGGCGTGAGAGGTTTTGAAACGCATGAAACGCGGCCTCCAAAGTGGGGGAAGTGCAGTTTTTCTGGCGATGAACCCGGATGTCAATCTGTAATACCCGGAACTTGGGTTTGGGGTCCTTCGCAGAATATTTGCTACCATTTGCCCCCGGAAAAACTCCTACAGGCAGGATTGAATCCCACAATGCGAAGCTCTCATACAGTCTGGATGGCCCTTGCCCTGACGCTGGTGGCACTCTCCACCCCCGCACAGGCCCAAATGCCGGAGAAACGCTGTCTCCTCAGTGGTTCCTATATCAAGGTGTATGGGGATACGGAGGAGGATAAGAAGGAAACCTGTGCCCGGCAGGGTGGCGAATACACGACCTACCACCCGCCCCGTCCCAACGCGGCACCCAGCGGGCCGCGCGAGGGTTTCAAGGCCATGATGGGTCAGCGCGGATCGCAGCGCTGAGCGCTTAACCGACGATCAGGAAATCTGCGGCGGACAGGGCGGCTGTGTCGGTTACCGAAATCACGGCCACTCTCACTGCAGCACCAACGCCGTTGGCATCCGCATCGTAAAACAGATAGCTCGTACGCGGATCCCAGATTAAATAGTCGTTTGCATCGCCCGCGGCGCTTCCCACCCGGAAGCGATCTGCGGGAAGACTGCCGCCGAAACCCGAAAGCAACATGGTGAAGACATCGTCATCAACCACCAGTTTGTCTACGCCCACCTCAAAATCGAGCACGCGATCCACATTGCCGGCGCCGAGCGCGGTGTCGAACACGAAGACATCCGCACCGTCTCCACCCAACAGCGTATCGAGTCCTCCTTTGCCATTGAGGGTGTCGGCGCCTTCATTCCCTTGCAGCCGGTTGGCCCGGGTGTCGCCAATCAGCGCGTCCGCCCCCTGCCCTGCCCGGATGTTCTCGATGTTCACAAGGCTGTCTTCGACGGTATTGTTCACGCGCAGATTGACCACGTTTGCACCATCCAGCGTGACACTGATGGTGCCCGTGTGCGAACTGTAGTCCGCCGTATCGAGCCCGGCCCCCCCATCCAGTTTGTCACTTCCGAGGCCACCCTGAAGTAAATCCGCACCGCCACCCCCACTCAGGGTATCGTTGCCGTTTCCACCCTTTAGATCATTCGAAAACTGATCTCCAAGGAAATCATCTGCGTTGTTTCCCCCGATGAGATTTTCCACTCCGCGAAGGGTGTCCTCGGCAACGCCGTTGACATTGACCTGCGCAGAATTCGCACCATTGAGCACGACAGACACTGCGAAATTCTTCTCGGAATAATCGGCGGTATCGACGCCTGCACCGCCAAGAAGCAGGTCTTTACCCACGCCACCTTGTAACAAATCTGCGCCGTCCATTCCGTTGAGGGTGTTAGCGCCGGCCCCGCTGACGATGATGTCATCCCAGCGAGTGCCAATGGCATTTTCGATATTGCGCAGCGTGTCTGTCTCTTCCAGCCCCACGAGCACGCTTGAGGCGGCGCTCCCGGCAAGTGAGATCAGCAACCCCATATCCAGAACCTGGCCCGAGTAATCGACGGTATCAAGCCCGACTCCCCCATCCATCACATCGGCACCAAGGCCACCCACTAGGCTGTCGTTCCCGCCACCCCCGCTCAATGTGTCGTTGCCAGAGTCTCCAATGAAGCGATTTGCCAGAGTATCTCCCGTAAAAGTGTCGTTTCCGCTGGCGCCTGTGAGATTTTCAACGTTCACCACGGTGCCACTGGCAGTGCCGTTGCGAAAAACAGTGGCTGTATTTGCGCCATTGAGAGTCACTCTGAACGACGCAGCGGAGGCAGTGACATAGCCATTGAGCTCGGCACCCCAAGTGGCGGTGTCAGTACCGGCGCCTCCGTCGAGTGTGTCTACGCCCTCGCCACCGGCGAGCACATCGTTGCCGTCTCCCCCGCGTAGCGTGTCGTTCCCCGCATTCCCGGCAAGAACATTAGCCAGAATGTCACCCGTAAGCGTATCCGCAGCGGTGCTCCCCACAACGTTCTCGACAGCCGTCAGTCGGTCTGTCGCCACATCATTGACGAAGACATCCGCAGGGCTCGCACCTGCCAAAGAGAGGACAAGACGCGTTCCCGCCGGGGGCGGCGACGCAAAATCCAAGGCAAATACCGCGGTATCGGTACCGGCCCCTCCGTCCAGAACATCCCGACCGGCTTGCCCTTGGAGATAGTCATCACCGGCGGCCCCTGCAAGGGTGTCATCGCCCGTGTTCCCCACAAGCTCGTTACTTTCCACATCCCCTGTGAGGGTATCGTTCGCGGTTCCACCAATAAGGTTCTCGACGCCGCGCAGGGTATCTTCCTCAATCCCACCCACACGCACGACAGCCGCAAGTGCGCCACGCAGGCTTGCAACAATCGCCGTAGTCTTGTCGGAAAGATCGACGGTGTCCGCGCCAAGCCCCCCGTCGAGAACATCGCGCCCAATCCCGCCAGCCAGGTAATCGTTTCCGCCGTCACCGGAAAGCGTATCGTCGCCTGCCAAACCAAAGATCACATCATCGAATTCGGTGCCCACGATGACATCTGCTTCACCCGACCCCGAGTAGGTGTTGTAAAGCGCGCTCCCGATGGCATCGGCGATATCGACTTCACCCAATAACCCAATGAAGCGCCCGTCCTCGGCGCTGACCGTACCGATGGTCAGGTCGATGCTGATCAGGGGTGCACCAAAGGTACTCGCAGTGATGTCGATGAGCGGGCTGAAATCCGCATCCAAAACCGAAATGGCTACGACCTGCCGGACAAAATTTCCCGTCGCGACGTCGTTGTAATAGC
>JBIKOF010000302.1:0-3497 GCA_044358205.1 Gammaproteobacteria bacterium
AGAAACGCTCTACAGCCTCGCAGGGCAACTGGAGCAGGCCCTGCCGTGGGCTCAGCGCCGGCCAGCGAATTACGCCTGAGCAACAGAAGGCCCGGGCGCTGAGGCGCCCGGGTCAGGACTCCTCCCATGTGCCGTGCCCTGCTCTACCTCGGTCAGCCCGTCCTGCTGGACAACCTTTTATTCCAGCCGGACTCAGCGCTCATTCGCCAGAGCTACATGCCAAAGATGCTGCATATGCTGAATCTCGCGGGATTCGGTATGCGAGCCTGGTCCCGTTCCTCCCACCTGCCGGAGCAGCCCTGGATCTATGGGGTGACCACGCTTCCCGTTTTCGACCGCAATCTCAAGGCGATGGCCGAGAAAATCGAGGTAGAGTCACTGCTGGCCCATGTACGGGGTGTGCCGTATCACACTCGGGTTGAGATATCGCCGCAGAACGTGCACCCGTTCCAATTTCCAGGTGTGCCTCTGGCGCTCGCCCACAATGGTGATCTCGCGGAAATCGAGCGGATGAGACCATTGATGGTGCGTCATATCAGGCCGCGCTATCTATCGGCGATCCGGGGCACCACGGACAGCGAGTGGATCTATGCCTTGCTACTTTCCTGTTTCGATGACGGGCCTCAAGACGACTTTCTGCTCGACTCGCGGTCGCTGGTAAAGGCTATCAGACGCCTCATTGGTATTTTGCGGGCGCTCCGGGCAGAACTTTCAATCACGATCTCTTCCTCGATGAATCTCTTTCTTGCCTCGCGAAACCAGATCGCAGCGCTTCGCTATTGTTTTGATTTCGGGCGTTATCACACCGCCGATCCGACGCGTGTACATGAAGCCAACCTCAACTACCTGAGCCTCTGGTATACCCTGGGCGGACACTACGGCTTGCATGAAGGTGAATGGTGCATGCAGGGCGGGACGTCTGCGGATTCCGTCATCATTGCCTCGGAACCGCTCTCCCGCGACATCCACCGTTGGGTAGAAGTCCCGGAGTATGGCTTGCTGGTGGTTGACGGCTCTGGCGGTCAGCCTGAGCTCGGGATTCACCTCATGGATTGACCCGCGAGGATGCGGGCAAGGTTTGCGCGCCGCGCCAGTTCCTGGGTGGTTTTCTGAAGGGCGCCCAGGAGCGCGAGTCTCACTGCCTCCCGGAGCTGACGCCCCGCCGCGCGCGGGCCACGCCACAGGTCCATGAAGCGGGTAGCCGACAGGCGCAGCACGAGCGCATCTTCCCGGGCCGTGATGCGAACCTTGCGCGGACCGCCTTCGATTACCGAGCGATAGCCAAGGATCTGGCCAGGCCCGAGTACGGCAAGACGTCGCAAACCAGACCCCGCCGGAGCGCTGACTTCAAGGGCTCCATGTAACGTGACGTAGGCGGCACCCGATTCCATGCCCTCGAAGAAAAGAGGTTCACCTCTGATCATGGCAAGCGGTTCGGCCAAGCTCGTCAGTTCTTCTAGCGCTGACGAATCCCAGGCCTTGAACACCGGCAAAATCGGCAGAAATTCACGAAATTGGAAAGGAATGTCAGAACTTGCAGCCTTGTTTTCGGCAGCGAGTTCTGGGGCCGCCGGTAAATAGGGAAGGTCACCAGGCGCGGCCATCTGACCCTGAAACTGGTTCAGACTGTCCAACCAAACCGAAAGGCTCTCAATAAGGAAGTCATCAACAGCGCGCCCTTCGACGGTGGTCGATTGCGTCAGCAGGCCAAAATCACGACGTTCGACGAACACCCCGCGCACGGAAGTGGCAGCCCTGATCGAAGCAGGATGTGTCCCACCTTCGAGCAAGGACGCTTCCCCAAACAGCCGCCCAGACGCCGCAACAGACTCCACAAGGCGCTCTCCGCCCGGTAATTCGATTTCTACCTGGACTTCGCCGCCCTCGAACAGAAATACCCCTCTTGCAGCTTGACCCTGCGCCATGATGAGAGCCCCCGGAGCGTGCGCTACATGGCCACCAAAGCGGGCTAGGTATTCGTGAACCTGCCGCCAGTTTTCTTCACGCCAGTTCATGCCGGGTTTCGCAAGCCAAGTGCCCGAAGCCGGGGCAGCAGCTCCTCTTCGAGTTGCGCGAGGCCGTCATCGTAATCGGGCCATGACAGGGTCACCCCCGACAAGCCACAGGCTGACATCTCGCGGAGAAAATCTGCGACCTCATCCGGATCCCCGACCACCGGGAAACCTGAGTATCCGGCCATCATGTTTCGCAGGTACTTCTCGCGAAGCTCCGGGTCCTCGATTTGACTCCCCGACTCTCGCGTGAACACCTCGAGAAGATTGCCTGCTGCGACCAGATCACCGTGGGTATGGATGACTTCTCGATACCATTCTCGTGCCTCGTCGGTGCTGCGGCGACAGAAAATCGCGGCGTTTCCCCATACTTCGACCTGACGCCCAAAGTCCTCGCGCGCGATCCGTTTGACATCGGCCACCGTGTCCCGCGCATGGGACAGATCCGGGGCCAGTATGAAATTGATGTCCGCATGTTTGGCGGCAAAGCGGCGGCCAGCCGCGCTGACTCCCGCACTCATCACGGTCGGATGGGGAGACTGCACTGGATGTGGTTCCGCCCGACAATTACGTGCCTGGTAGTAGGCGCCTTCGAAGTCGAAAGGCGTCGACTCCTGCCATAGCTGTTTGATGAAACTCATCCATTCGTCCGCACACGCGTAACGCGATTCATGCGGGAGGAGCGGCGCACCGAACATGGCGACCTCATCCGCATTCCAGCCCGCGACCACGTTCATCCCAAAGCGCCCGCCCGAGATATGGTCGATGGTGACTGCCTGTTTCGCCGCTACGACAGGATGAACCGATTGCACCGAGGTCGTGGCAAACACTTTGATGTCTCGCGTGGCCTGCGCAAGTCCCGCGGCCCAAGTCCAGGTTTCAAAGGCGCGTGCATTGAAGTCGCTTGGTCCACCGAATCCCTGCCAACGACAGACGGGGATGAAGGCCTCCAAACCCAATCTGTCCGCGCGTCTGGCCAGTCGCAGGGATTCCGCCCAGCTCACCTCGATGCCACCTCGAGCGCTCGAGATGGTGCATCCGTGGCTGACGTTCGCGCCAAAAACGGCAAGTTTGAGCGTGTTCTCGCCCAGGGCCTCGCGAATCATGCATTCCTCAAACGGGCTTGGTCACCCGGGTTTCAAACTGGGTCGGGACGGGCTTGCTCAGCATGTCCAGCACAGGACAGTGACGGTTAACTGCCTCGATGAGTCGGTTAACTTCATCAGCCGACGCCGAGGACACCAGGTTCACGTGAACGCGCAGGGCATGGAAACCTGGGCGAGCGGCCGGGTCGATCGCGAAGAACCCACGAAAGTCGATATCGCCTTCCACGCTCACCGCCACCTTTTCAAGCGGGACGCCGAGTGCAGTGGCAAAAGCGCGATAAGTGATTTCCTGACAACTCCCCAAGGCTGCGAGGACCATCTCGATAGGGGAGGGACCGAGGTCGGTACCACCGATTCCTCTCGGCTCATCAATCGTTAC
>JBIKOF010000303.1:0-3493 GCA_044358205.1 Gammaproteobacteria bacterium
CGCCGCCCAGATCCTGCTGACCCATGATGACGTTGCCAGCCGCGAACGCTATCTCAATGCGCGCAGCACGCTATGGACGCTGCTCGGTTACGGCGTCGTGCCCGTCATCAACGAGAACGACACGGTCGCAACCGAGGAAATCAAGCTGGGCGACAACGACACCCTCGCCGGACTTGTGAGCAACCTCATCGATGCCGACCTGATGGTCATCCTTACCGATCAGGACGGGCTGATGACGGCAGACCCGCGCCACGATCCCTCGGCAAGTCTCATCACGCGCGCCAACCTGGACGACCCGGCGCTGCTCGAAATCGCCGGCGGGGGCGGGGCCTGGGGGCGCGGTGGAATGCGCACCAAAATCACGGCGGCGCGACTGGCTGCACGCTCTGCCACCTCCACGGTGATCGCCGGTGGACGCAGACCTCAAGTACTGACCGATTTGGCGGCCGGGATGTCGGTGGGAACCTTTCTTGAAGCACCGCCAGCGCGACAGGCTGCCCGTAAGCAGTGGCTCGGCAGTACCCTGCATGCCAAAGGGCGTCTGCACCTCGATGAGGGTGCGTGTCGCGTGCTAAGGGAGCAGGGAAAGAGCCTGTTGCCCGTGGGAGTCACAGCGGTCGATGGAGATTTTGCGCGGGGGGAGCTCGTGTCGTGCCTCGATCCGCGGGGGCAGGAGATTGCCCGGGGCCTCAGCAATTACAGCGCGCGGGAAGTTGCCTTAATCAAGGGATTGGCAACCACCAAACTGCAGGATGCCCTGGGCTACGCGCAGGAGCCTGAACTGATCCATCGGGACAATCTGGCCCTGCTCTGACCGGGCACGCCTTGGGCGCGCCCGCTTTCGAGAGAGAGGTGCGACCGCACCCCCCAAATTACGCCATCGCGAGAATGCGGGCGTTCAGACGGGACTTGTGCCGGGCAGCCTTGTTCTTGTGAACGAGCGCGGTCTTGGTCATGCGGTCGATGAATGGCACGGCTTCCGCATAGGCCAATTTGGCAGCTTCCTTGTCACCTGAGTCGATGGCCTTGATGACCTGCTTCAGACGGGTGCGGAACTGGGACTTGCGGCTTGCGTTATGCAGACGGCGCCGTTCGGACTGTTTTGCACGCTTGCGTGCCTGGGCGGTATTGGCCAAGGTCGGGCTCCGACGGGAGAGTAAAAAAAGGGGTCGAAATATGCTTGCTCGGCCGCGAAGTGTCAATCCCGGGCGCGGGGTGCGAGCGCTATACTCCCCGGCCTGCGAGCATCCCTGAGGATTTGGCCCTGAGCAAGAATCTGCTGCGCTCCACCCTGCTGGTGGGGCAAATGACCCTGATCTCGCGGATTCTGGGGTTGGCCCGAGACAGCGCCATTGCGGCCGTTTTTGGCGCAAGTGCAGCCACCGACGCTTTCTTCGTGGCCTTCAAGATCCCCAATCTTTTTCGGCGTCTGTTCGCGGAAGGCGCATTCTCGCAGGCGTTCGTACCGGTACTCGCCTCCTATCGCAACGGGAATTCAACGGCGGAGGTTCGTCAGCTGCTGGATTCCGTGGCCGGCGTTCTCGCCGCCATTTTGCTGGGCGTCACGGCGCTTGGGGTTCTGGCAGCTCCGCTCGTCATCGGGTTGGTGGCCCCAGGCTTCGTGGAGGACGAAGCCCGTTTCGGCTTGAGCGTAAGCCTGCTCAGGCTCACTTTCCCCTATCTCTTTTTCATCTCCCTCACGGCCTTTCTGGGCGGCGTGCTCAATACCTGGGATCGCTTCGCAGTGCCGGCGGTCACGCCTGCGTTGCTGAATGTGGCCCTGATTACCTGCACGCTGGTGCTTGCGCCACGTCTGGAGGCGCCGGTGTTCGCACTGGCGGTCGGGGTCATCCTGGGGGGGGCGCTGCAACTCGGCCTACAGGTGGCGGCCGTCTGGCGCGCTGGAATTCTGCCTCGGCCACGCTGGAACTGGCGACATCCCGGGGTGCAGCGAATTCTGGTGCTGATGGTTCCGGGTATCTTCGGGGTGTCGGTGGCGCAGCTGAATTTCCTGGTCGACACCCTCATCGCGTCTTTCCTTGAGGCGGGCAGTATTTCCTGGCTGTACTTCGCCGATCGCCTGATGGAGTTTCCCCTCGGCATTTTTGGCGTCGCGTTGGGGACGGTGATCCTGCCCAGTCTGTCGCGCCACCATGCGGCAGGCGACCAAGCGATGTTCTCGCGCACCCTGGACTGGGGCCTGCGGATGGTGATGCTCATCACCCTGCCTTGCGCGGCCGGGCTTGCGGTACTGGCGCAGCCTATCCTTGCGACCCTTTTCCACTACGGGCGCATGACGGACGTCGATGTTCTGCGCTCTGCTCACGCCCTGATGGCCTATTCCTTCGGTTTGTCGGGTTTCATTCTGGTGAAGGTGCTTGCCCCGGGGTTTTTTTCCCGACAGGACACCCGCACGCCAGTCAAAGCGGGGGTTGCCGCGCTGATCGCGAATCTGGTGCTGAACCTCATTCTGGTGTGGCCGTTGCAGCATGTCGGCCTTGCCCTTGCGACTTCGCTGGCAGCCTTCCTCAACGCAGGGATCCTGCTGGTCGTCCTGCTCCGGCGTGGCAGCTATCAGCCTGAACCTGGCTGGGGGCGATTCACGGCCCGCCTTTTATTGGCGACTCTGGGCATGGGCATCACGCTTGTGCTGCTCAAGGCGCCACCCGAGATCTGGCTGGAACGCACGCTGTGGCAGCGAGCGCTGCATCTGTCCCTGTTGGTGGGCGCGGGCATCGTCATCTATCTCGGCCTGTGTCTCGCCGCTGGACTGCGCCGCGCGGATGTGGCGCAGCCCGGGGCAGCGCTATAATCGCGGCGTCCCTCTCAGGCCTTCGGATTGCGCAACAGCCCTCATGGAAATCATCCGCGGATTCCACAACGTCAGGCCCAGACACCGGGGATGTGTCGCCACCATCGGCAACTTCGATGGGGTGCATCGCGGGCACCAGGCTGTTATCAAGAAACTGCTGCAACTGGCGCGGGCCAGCGGGCTGCCGGCCACAGTCATTGTCTTCGAGCCGCAGCCTGCTGAGTATTTTCGCGGGGACGCGACGCCTTCACGCCTCAACAGCTTGCGTGACAAATGCATGCTACTCGCACAGTACGGCGTAGATCGGCTGGTGGTCCTGCGCTTCGATGCGGAGCTTGCGGCCCTTACGGCAGCCCAGTTCATCGAAGGCTTTCTGGTTGAGGGGCTCGGCATCAAAGGTCTTATCGTCGGCGACGACTTCAAGTTTGGTTGCGATCGTGGCGGGGATTTTTCCACGCTTCGCCAGTTCGCGGATCAGCATGGTTTCAGTTTGGACTACACCAGTTCGTTTCTGGCCAACGATGTGCGCGCTAGCAGTACGCGTGTCCGCGCGGCCCTGCATGCGGGAGATTTTCGCGCGGCCACCGAGCTTCTCGGACATCCCTTTCGAATTTCTGGTCGCGTTGTCCATGGCAACAAGAATGGTCGGACCATCGGCTTTCCCACCGCCAACATGAATCT
>JBIKOF010000304.1:0-3487 GCA_044358205.1 Gammaproteobacteria bacterium
CGGCACTGCTGACCATGCGGCCAGCAGGTGGCGTTTCACGGCCTCCGGGGAAGCCTCCAGATTGGCGTAAGACCAGTCTGGCCGCGCGTGCAGCACCCACGCGGTTTGTGACTCGAGTCCTGCGGGCGAGGGATTGCGACGCGCCCATGCCAGCCGCGAATCTTCGGCGGGGCGTATGGCCTCGAAGGGGGCGGCTGTATCCACGAAAACGCCCATGAGAGCCCAGCACGGCGCGAGGCTGGCCTGCACTGACCGGGCGGCGAGTGCGGGCGCCACCGGCGCCAGCAGGGCGTTGGCCTGCGCGGCGGGGATGGCAATGACAACCTGCGTGAATAATCCGGGCAGTGCCCCACTGGCCGTATGCAGGCGATACCCCATCGCGCGAGGTTCGAGGGCGGTGATCTCCACCTCCTGATGCACGGACAGACCTTCGGCTAGAAAAGCCGCCCAGCGATGCATGCGGGGTTGTCCAATGAGGCGCGGCTCTTGAACGGGCCCAGAATCAGCCGAGGCACCTGTTTCAATGGCGCCGGTCCAATGCGCCAGTGCGCCACTCGCCAGCCCCCCGGCAGTTTCAGCTTTGAAGTTCGGTGTTCGCGCCGTGAAGTACTGAGCGCCGTGGTCGAACCACCAGCGTTGGCCCTCCAGTAGCAAGGCCCGCGAGGCGAGACGCCCACCCGGATGCCGCCCCTTGTCGAACACGCTGACGCGATGTCCGGCAGCATGCAGGCGGCGTGCGCAGGCGAGGCCGGCGATGCCACTGCCAATCACGGCAATTCCTCTCTGCGCGGAGATATGCACCGGTTATGCTGCCCTCAAACCAAACGACTAAGACGCTACGCCCATGAGTCAGAGAAGCAGACGCAACGCCAACGGGCCGCAGGCAGCCAAGCAAGATCTACCCAGCAAGCCCTGTGCCGCGTGCGGTCGACCTTTCAGTTGGCGGCGCAAGTGGGCGCGGGACTGGCCCGCGGTCCGCTTCTGCTCTGAGCGGTGTCGACGTCGGGGTGTGGTAACGCCAGACGATACTCAGCCCAGCCCGTAAACACGGCTGGCCGTTCCGCGAAACATCTGGTCCTTCTCGGTTTCCGAATATCGCGCGGCCATCTTTTTGAACGCATTCCACAGCACTTCGTAAGACATCGCGCATTTATCCACGGGGAAGTTGCTCTCGAACATGCAGCGATCGGGGCCGAAGGTCTCGATGGCGAAGTGATAGTAACGCGCCTGCCGGGCCACGATTTCGTCCGAGGAGGGGGGGCGTTCCCCGTGTTCGAAGCCAAAGCCATTCCAGGGCATGGCGAGTCCGCCGAGCTTCATCGTCACGTTCGGGCAACGCGCAATCTCGCGGAGTCCGGCTTGCCAGGTGACAAAGATTTCTTCGCTGCGCCCCAGGTAAGGCCCGACGTTCAGCGGAGTTCCAAGGTGGTCCAGCACGATCGGGACGGTCGGGAATGCCCGGGCAAGATCTGCCAGGAAGGGGGTCTGGTGGAAGTAGTGGTAGGCGTCGAACGCGAGTCCCATGTCGGCGAGCACCTTGAAGCCTTCTCTGAAGGCCGCCTGACCATAAAGGTTGCCGTCGACCAAACCTTCCATCGACAGGATCCCATCGTAGGCATCCCAGGCTGCGATTTGACGGATACCCCTGAAGAGCGGGCTTGCCGCCCGGTGTGCTTCCAGCACTTCACGCACTGCCGCGCCGCTTCTCAGGTCCGCGGTCGCCATGATGGCGCCGATTTGTGCCTGGCCAGGTCGTTTGCGGGCTTCCATGGCGATGCCATGGACCCATTCGGTTTCACCGACCACCCGCAGATGTTCTGGGCCGTCCGTGCGATAGCCCTCCCAGCACTGCAGATACACCGTTTGCTCCACGCGGTGCGTGGCTGTGTCGGCATGCAGCTTGTCGAGGTCGTAGTGCGGAAAGTCGGGGTTGACTGCAAAGAAGTGATGATGCGGATCCACAATCCGTCGCGTTGGATCGATGATTTCTTCGCGCACCTGTGCGAGCCATTCCGGGCGGACGACTATCGACATGAGAGGTCGCTCCTGTCAGGGGTAGACGATGCTGAGGGCTTCGGCCACCAGCGCGGGTTGTGGGTGGCCTTCGAGTTCGAGGGTATTCTCGAAAGTGAGCCTGACACCGTTGTCCTTCACATCGTCGGCGGCGAGCAGTTTCTGGCGCAGACGCACGCGTGAACCTTCGGGCACGGTGGCGGTGAAGCGCACCTTGTTCAAGCCATAATTGATGCCGCGGCTGCGCTTCTCTATCCGCCAGAGCGTGGCCGCGAGGCGCGGAAGGAGAGACAGGCTCAGGAAACCGTGGGCGATGGTTTTGCCACCCGGCATCTCCTTGGCGGCGCGAGCCACGTCGACGTGAATCCACTGGTGATCCCCCGTGGCTTCGGCGAACTTGTCGATAGTGGGCTGATCGATGGTCACCCAGTCGGAGACCCCAACCTCTTCGCCGATGAGTGCTTTCATGTCCTGGGGAGTATTGATGATGCGCATGGCGTGCAGTTTCCTGACTGAAGTGACAAAAATATGGCGCGCCATCATGCGCGACACCGGAGCGCGTTCGAGTATAAGCGCAGGCGGCGGGTGGGCAACACGCCGCGTCGGTGGTGTTGCCTCATGGGTGCCGCGCACAGTTTTATTGTGCGGTGCCGTAGTCTTCACCGCGCCACTCAGGGCGGCAGAGGATAAATCAGATGAGATGGCATTGAAGGCACTCATTGGCACGCCCCTCTGTCGGGAGGATGCCGACTGCGCCACCGTGGCTGTGGGCGCCAAGGCCTGTGGTGGGCCTGTGGCCTGGCTTGCGTGGTCGCGACGCGTGACCGATGGCGCGAAGCTCGAAGCGCTCGCTACGCGTGATGCCGCGGCGGCGCGCGCCGCATTGCGCGCGAGTGGCGCGATTTCCAACTGCATGTTCGTCGCAGATCCGGGCGCTCACTGCGTCATCGCAGACGGGCAAGCGGAGGGCACCTGCCAGACCGCGGCGCAGGCCTTCGGTCCGCGCTAAGTGTGAATCAGGTGGAAAAGACCTTGCGCCGTCGTTCCATCATGCGCCAGACGAAGGGCGTGAAGATAAGCTGCATCGCAAGGTTCAGTTTTCCACCTGGAACTACGATGGTCGTGGCGCGTGACATGAACGCACCCCCGATCATGCTCAGCAGATACGGGAAGTCGATGCCTTTCGGATCGCGGAAACGGATCACCACCATGCTTTCCTCGGGGGTGGGAACTTCCCGTGCAACGAAGGGATTGGAGGTATCCACCATAGGCACCTGCTGGAAGTTCACGTGCGAGCGGCTGAACTGCGGGCAGATGTAATTCACGTAGTCGGGCATGCGGCGCAGGATGGTGTCGGCCACTGCCTCGGTGGAATAGCCGCGCAGGTTTTTGTCGCGCCACAGTTTCTGGATCCATTCGAGGTTGATCACGGGCACCACGCCGATTAGCAGGTCTGGAAACTGTGCTATGTCGA
>JBIKOF010000305.1:0-3486 GCA_044358205.1 Gammaproteobacteria bacterium
GAGCATCATCGATACGCCGCGCAACCGCGCCGACATGCCGGAAGCCGATTTTTCGCGCTGGGTAAGTCCCGACGATCTGGCCAGTGTCATCTGCTTCCTGGGCTCAGACGCCGCAGCGGCCATTCATGGTGCACTCGTTCCCGTGGTGGGGCTGTCCTGAATACGGTGTCTCCATCTCCGATGACCCACGGTTCTCTCCTGCGTACCCTGCTCGGGCCGGAGCGGGGCTTCTACTGGCTTGCGATCATCCATGGGGTGGCCATGAGCGTACTGTCGCTCGCGGTGCCACTCTCGGTGCAAATCCTCATCGGGAGCATTGCCAACACCGCCATGATGCGCCCGCTGGTCGTGCTTGGCATCATCCTGTTTGCGCTGCTTTCGCTGTATGGGCTGCTGTATACCTTGCAGACATGGACCATGGATCGGTTTGGTCGGCACTTTTTTGCGCGTATCAGCGAGGAAATCATTCTGCGCAACCTGCATGCGCGTTTTGCGGCGGTGGAGGGGGTTAATCGCGAGGAACTCGCCAACCGGTTTTTCGAAATCGTGACGGTGCAAAAAAATGTGCCGAACCTGATGGTGGGTGGCTCTACGCTTTTGCTTCAGGCGCTCGTCGGTTTTGTGGTGGTGTCGGCCTACCATCCCGTTTTCGTCGCCTTCAATGGCTGCATCCTGCTTGCCGTGTGGTGCATCTGGATGATCTGGAGCCGGCGCTCTACGGAAAGCAAAATCAAGGAGTCGAAAGCCAAGTACAACGTGGCGCGCTGGCTCGAAGAAGTTGCCCGTGCCAATGATTCATTCAAGTCGGAACGTAGCCTCAATTTTGCCGTGAGGCGCTCAGAAGCCGTGATCGCGGCGTACCTTGAGGCGCACCGCAAACACTTTGGCCACAAGGCAGGGCAGTTGATTGCCTGCCTCGCCCTCTATGCAATCGCCAGCGCAGCGCTGCTGGTAGTGGGCGGAGGACTGGTGATATCCAGTTCGCTCGCGCTGGGACAGCTGGTAGCCGCCGAGCTCATTCTCGCCTCGATTTTTATGGCAATCGCCCAGCTCCCTCACTATCTGAGTCAGTGGTATGAGTTGCGCGCCTCGCTCGACAAGCTCGCCGAGTTCTACGCGATCCCGTTGGAAGCCCCCGTCGCCGGCGAGCGCCCAGCCGAAGGCCCGATGGAGATTACCTTCAGGAACGTTACCGTGCCCTATCGATCGGGCACCATGCGCTTCGATTTTTCCCTGCCCGCAGGCCAGCAAGTGATGATTGCGTGTGCCTCGCATCGCTACCAGAAGGCCATCGTCGACCTGCTTCTGCGACATGAGGAACCAAGCGCCGGATCGATCATGCTCGGCCGCCAGAATCTGTCCGACATCCATCCTCATGCGCTGCGTGACACCGTCATGGTGGTCGACAACGCGATGACCATGGAATGCTCGATAGCGGATAATCTGGCACTCGGAAACACGCGTCTGACACGGGCGGAGTTGCGTGCTGCCCTGTCGCTGGTCTCTCTCGACGATGTCGTCGAGCAACTGCCGAAAGGCCTCGACACCCCTCTCGGACCTCTTGGCCATCCGCTCTCGCGGGGCGAAGTGATTCGCCTGAAGATCGCCGCCGCCATTCTGGCCAAACCCCGTGTGCTGCTGCTGACAGAGGTCTTCGATACTCTGGCGCTGTGGCAGCGTCGCACCATTCTTGCCGCGCTCTATGCGCAGGAGGGGTTCGTGCTTGATTTCAGCACCCGGCGCGACATCGAGGATTACGATCGCTACCTGCTCGTGAATGCCCATGGACAGCGGGTGTTCGACAGCCTCTCCGCATTGGTTACCGCGGAGCAAGCCCCCGGTAATTCCGCTGCCAGTGCCGAACTTCGGTTACCGACATGAAGCCGGATCCGTTTTTCGCATCGGAACTTCGTGCGGTGTTCGTCGCGCGCAAGCGGTTACGCCCGCCACGCATCTCGCGCCATATCGCACAGATCTTTCTCATGTTTCTCCTGATCGCTGGCGTCGGCATGTGGTATGTACCCTGGCTGCAGACGGCCGGCGGAGAGGGGCGCCTCATCGCGCTCGATCCCACGGGACGGGTGCAGTCCATCACCGCGCTCGTCGGCGGTCGGATCAAGGCTTGGCATGTGCAAGATGGCTCGCGGGTGAAGGCCGGCCAGCTACTGGTGGAAATCAGCGATAACGATCCACGATTTCTGGAACGGCTGGAGGCAGAACGCAGCGCGGTGCGTGCCAAATTCGACGCTGCACGCGCAGCGGCAGAGATCGCGCTCATCGACGTGGGGCGCAAGGAGCGGCTGCACCAGAAAGGATTAGCCGCACAGCGCGATATGGAAGCCGCCAGAATTCACTACAAGGAACTGCTCGCGGCGCAATCGAGTGCGGCTGCCGACGTGGCGAAGGCCGAGACGCAGGTTGCGCGTCAGAGCACCCAGCAGGTCCGGGCGCCGCGGGATGGCGTAATCCTGCGCAGTGCCTCATTGGATATCGCCACGCTGGTGAAGGAAGGCGACGAGCTGATCACGTTTGCACCGGACAACAGCGAGCGTGCGGTGGAGCTGTACGTCAACGGGCTCGACGCCACATTGGTAAGCCCTGGCCGCAAGGTGCGGCTGATGTTCGAAGGCTGGCCGGCGGTGCAGTTCAGCGGCTGGCCATCGATCGCCGTGGGAATTTTCCCCGGGGAAGTCCGGTTCGTGGACCCGGCCATTTCGGCGAATGGGGAGTTTCGGGTGGTAGTTGGCGAGGACCCGGCACATCCCTGGCCAGATGATCACTTTCTGCGACTCGGCGGCAGAGCGCGCGGCTGGATAATGTTGAACGAAGTTCGACTCGGGTATGAACTCTGGCGGCAGCTGAACCGCTTTCCACCCGAACCGGTGACTGAAAGCACGAAGAAATGAGGTTTGCGAGAGCTGGCTCCCGAGGCCTGCTTGCGGCACTCGGGTTGCTGATCCCACTGTCTACGGTGGCAGAACCGATCACCCTGCACGAAGTGCTCACATCTTCCCTGCGCCACTATCCGAAAATCCTCGGCGCCAGCGAATCCGTACGCGCGAGTGAGGGGCGCGTCATGGCCCGCGAGGGCGCCTTCGACATGAAGTTCGAGCAGAGCTCCCAAGGCCGTGCCAGCGGGTACTACGATGGCAATGTCATCGACTCAAAGGTCGTAAAGCCGCTCCCGCAATGGAACACGCGCCTCTACGGGGGCTATCGCATTGCCGACGGTGATTTCCCGATTTATGAAGATGACCTGCGTACGGATGACAACGGCGAAGTGAAGGTGGGCGCTGTGTTCTCCCTGCTCAAGGATCGCGATATCGACGAGCGCCGCCACGCCTTGCGGGACAGCCAGCTGGAGCTGGGCCAGAGCCGTCTTGAAGCCTTGCTGGTTCAGTTGTCGGTGCAGCATCGGGCCATGCAGGCCTACTTCCGGTGGGTGGCAGCGGGCCATGCGCTCGGGGTCTATCGCGATTTGCTGCA
>JBIKOF010000308.1:0-3476 GCA_044358205.1 Gammaproteobacteria bacterium
TGCCAGCTCTCTCGCTTAAATGTCCACGACTTCTTTAGTGGACTTGAAAATCCGCACCTTGCGGCCGTCTTCGAGGGTCTTGAAGCCCACCCGATCTGGCTTTGAGGTCACGGGATTGAAAATCGCAATATTGGAGATGTGCACCGGGCTCTCCTTTTCGACGATTCCCCCTGGAGTTCCGAGCGTCGGGTTCGGCTTGGTGTGGCGTTTGATTAGATTCACGCCCTCCACGACCACCCGCTCGTCGCTACGCACCCGGGTAACCACGCCACGCTTACCTTTGTCCTTGCCGGTGATCACCTGAACCTGATCACCCTTACGAATCTTGTTCATGCCGAACCTCTGGTTATGGCTAGAGGACTTCGGGCGCCAGCGAAACGATGCGCATAAAGCGCTCGTTACGCAGCTCACGAGTCACAGGTCCGAAGATGCGTGTGCCGATGGGCTGCAGCTGCTTGTCCAGCAGCACCGCAGCGTTCCCATCGAAACGGATTAGCGAGCCGTCGCCCCGACGAACGCCCTTGCGGGTGCGCACGACAACGGCGTTGAACACATCACCCTTCTTGACCTTGCCGCGGGGAATGGCGTCTTTGATGCTGACCTTGATGACATCTCCGATGTGAGCGTACCGGCGGTGCGACCCACCCAGTACCTTGATGCACATCAGGCGACGTGCGCCGCTATTGTCGGCCACATCCAGCATCGATTGCATTTGAATCATGGTGCGTACTCCTGACGGTCGAAATCAGACTTCGACCGACTTCTCGATGACGCGCTGCAAACGCCACGCCTTGTTCTTGGACAACGGCCGGCATTGCTCGATGGCGACCGTGTCGCCCTCACGGCATTCGTTGTTTTCATCGTGCGCGAGCAGTTTGGTGAAGCGGCGGAGATATTTCTTATAGATGGGGTGCTCCACCCTGCGTTCGATACGCACGGCGATAGTCTTGTCCATCTTGTTACTCACGACCTGGCCGACCAAGGTCCGCTTGACGTTTTCCTCACCCATTACGCACCACCTGTCTTCTTCTGGCCAAGCACGGTCTTGATTCTGGCGATGTCCTGCCGGGCGCCGCGCACTTCACTCGCTCGCACCTGCTGACCCGCGCCCCGCTGCATGCGGAGGTTGAACTGTTCCTTGCGCTTCTCGAGCAGGAGTGCTTTGAGTTCGGCTTCGGATTTGCCGCGCATTTCGCTGGCTTTCATCACATCACCTTCCGTTCCGCGAATGCGGTCAGGACGGGGAGCTTGGCTCCAGCGAGGCGAAAGGCCTCACGCGCCACGGACTCTTCCACCCCTTCCATTTCATAGAGAACCATGCCGGGCTTGATCTGGGCTACCCAGTATTCGACGCTGCCCTTACCGCTACCCATACGCACTTCAAGCGGCTTCTTGGAAATCGGCTTGTCCGGAAATATCCGAATCCACACCCGCGCACCGCGCTTTACCGCACGTGTGATGCAACGGCGAGCCGCCTCGATTTGCCGGGCCGTGATGCGCCCACGAGTAACGGCCTTAAGCCCGTACTCGCCGAAGCTGACGGCGTTTCCACGCTGCGCAAGACCGGTGTTCCGGCCCTTGTGCTGCTTACGATATTTGGTGTTCTTGGGCTGTAACACGCGCTCTGCTCCTAGGTCGCCGCCGCTTCCACAGCTTCCGCTGCGGGTTCTTCGTGTCGGCTGATGATCTCACCCTTGAAAATCCAGACCTTGACGCCAATGACGCCGTAAGTGGTCCGGGCTTCAGCAAATCCATAGTCGATGTCGGCACGCAGGGTGTGCAGCGGCACGCGTCCTTCGCGATACCACTCTGTGCGCGCGATTTCGGCACCGTTCAGGCGCCCAGCAACATTGATCTTGATGCCCTGCGCACCCAGTCGGAGTGCGTTCGCTACGGCGCGCTTCATGGCGCGGCGGAACATGATGCGGCGCTCCAGCTGCTGCGCGACTGACTCGGCCACCAGGTACGCGTCGAGCTCGGGCTTACGGATTTCCTCCACGCTCAAATGCGCGGAGATCCCCATGAGCTTGCTCACCTGCTTGCGCAGCGACTCGATGTCTTCACCCTTCTTGCCGATGACGATACCGGGTCGGGCAGTATGGATGATGATCCGGGCGTTGTTCGCCGGCCGTTCAATCTGGATTCTGCTCACGGAGGCGTGGGCAAGCTTTTTCCGCAGGAACGCGCGGACCGCCAGATCCGTGTTGAGGTAATCCGGGTAGCGACGGCGGTCGGCAAACCAGGTTGAGGTCCAGTCCTTGATGATGCCGAGACGGATGCCGTACGGATGTACTTTTTGACCCATGATATTCGCTCTTTCAGCTTCGCTCGTTATTGGGACGGCTTATTTGCGGCCTTCTTCAACCACCAGCGTAATGTGGCTGGTGCGCTTGAAGATCTGGTTCGCTCGCCCGCGGGCGCGCGGCATCCAACGCTTCATGATTGGGCCCTCATCGACCATGATGGTCTTCACGCGGAGTTCATCCACGTCTGCCCCATCGTTGTGCTCGGCATTTGCAATTGCCGACTCGAGCACTTTCTTGATAAGAGCCGCAGCCTTCTTGTTGCTGAACGCCAGGATATTGAGCGCGCGGTCGACCCGCATGCCCCGCACCTGATCAGCCACAAGACGGGCTTTCTGAGGAGTGATGTGCGCCTGGCGCAGCTTGGCGGTGGTAGCCATGAGTGCTGGTCCGTCCCTTACTTCGTCTTCTTGTCCGCGATGTGACCCTTGAAGGTACGGGTCTGCGCGAACTCGCCAAGTTTGTGGCCGATCATGTTCTCGGTGATGAACACCGGCATGTGTTGTCGTCCGTTATGTACGGCGATGGTCAGTCCGATCATCTCCGGCACCACCAGCGAGCGGCGCGACCAGGTCTTGATCGGGCGCTTGTCGCTGTTCGCGCGGGCGACCTCGACCTTCTTGTGCAGGTGGTGGTCCACGAATGGACCCTTCTTAATGGAACGTGGCATGTCAGCGAGCCCCTCAGCGCTTGTCGCGGCGGCGGACGATCATGCCGTCCGTACGCTTGTTGGTTCTGGTCTTGTAGCCCTTCGTCGGCTGGCCCCACGGGCTGACCGGATGACGGCCACCCGAGGTGCGGCCTTCGCCACCCCCATGTGGATGGTCGACCGGGTTCATCGCCACGCCGCGGACTGTCGGGCGTACACCGCGCCAGCGCTTCGCACCGGCTTTGCCGAGTTGGCGCAGGGAATGTTCGGTGTTACCGACTTCGCCAATGGTGGCCCGGCACTCGATGGGCACCTGACGCATCTCGCCCGAGCGGAGTCGAAGCGTGGCGTGGGCGCCCTCGCGCGCTACGTACTGGATGCCGGCGCCCGCGCTGCGGCCAATTTGGGCGCCTTTGCCTGGCTTCAGCTCGACACAGTGGATAGTCGCGCCCACCGGAATGTTGCGCAGCGGCAAGCAGTTACCCACCTGAATCGGGGCGTCCGCTCCCGAACGAATCGTCTGC
>JBIKOF010000307.1:0-3476 GCA_044358205.1 Gammaproteobacteria bacterium
GACGTGGGCAAGATGAGGCTCGTGCGTGTTTAAAGGGCGCTTAAAATAACCGTGTTTGAAAGGCGCTTGAAATAACGAAGCGGCATATCCCAAAGCGCTGTCGCCGCGGCAGTGACCCGCCTGTGCCTTACGCCGGCAAGGTATCGAGAAAATGTTTTGCGTCGGCTCGCAGGGCCGACTGGACCTCTGGTGTAAAGCGTTCCCAGGTGCGATACATCTGTGCCATGCGAGGATTCCTGCGCAACCGCTCGGCGTGCCGCGCGATGAAATCCCAATACAGCGCATTGAGCGGGCACGCCCCTGCACCCGTCTTCTGGCTCACCTTGTAGCGACACTGGCCGCAGTAGTCGCTCATGCGATGGACATAGGCTCCGCTCGCAGCGTACGGTTTGGATGCCAGCAATCCACCATCGGCGAACTGACTCATGCCCAGCGTGTTCGGCAACTCGACCCACTCGTAGGCGTCGACATATACCGCGAGATACCAACGGTGAAGTTCATCAGGATCGACCCCAATCAGCAGGGCGAAAGTTCCAGTAATCATGAGACGCTGGATGTGATGCGCGTAGGCTTCATCGAGGGTCTGTGTGATGGCGGCTCGCAGACACGCCAGATCGGTTTGTCCGGTCCAGTAGAAGTCTGGCAACGGCCGCAACGCCTGCAGATGATTCATCTGCGCGTATGCCGGCATCTCGCGCCAATAAACGCCGCGCACGTATTCACGCCAGCCGATAATCTGGCGAATGAAGCCTTCCACGGCAGCAATGGGCGCACTGCCTGCATGGAATGCCGCCTCGGCTGCCTGACACACCTCCAAAGGATCCAGCAGTCCCACGTTCAGATAGGGCGAGATGACGGCATGGTTGAGGAAGGGCTCGCGAAGGAGCATCGCATCCTGGGTCGCGCCGAATCCGGGCAGGGCGTGAGTGATAAACGACTGTAGCGCGGATCTGGCGTCTTCCGCTGTCACTGCAAACCAGAAACCCGCGGTGTCCCCCACATGGGTGGGAAATCGCGCGTCGACCATGGCCATGACCTCGCGGGTCGTGGTGTCCGGTAAGAACTTCGGGGGTGGAGTAAAAACCGTCCCAGGCTTCGCGGCCTCACGATTATCCGCATCGAAGTTCCACTGGCCGCCCAACGGCACATCGCCATCCATGAGCAGACCGGTACGGCGCCGCACCTCTCGGTAGAAATACTCCATACGCAGTTGTCGCCGTCCTTGGGCCCATTCCTGAAAAAATGCCCGAGAACACAGAAAACGAGTGTCTTCCAACAGTTCGACCGGACAGTCCAGCGAATCCCTCCAGGACTGCATGGCATGCCATAGTCGCCACTCCCCGGGTTCGGTCACTCGCAGGCGCTCAACCTCGTGCGCCGCACAGAAGCGCACAACCTCCCCCAGTAGCGAACCTGTGTTCTGAGGATCCTCCAGCGCAACATAGTCGACTCGCCAACCCAGCGCGCGCAGGTGCGCCGCGTGATGGCGCATCGCCGAAAACACGAACACGAGCTTGCGTTGGTGATGCGGGACGTAGCTCGCCTCCTCCATCACCTCGCACATAAGAACCCGGGTGCGGGCGGGGTCGCAATCCTTCAATGCGGAAATATGGGGAGAAAGCTGGTCGCCCAGAATCAGCACCAGCGTCTCTTTGGGGCGCGAACGGGGGTTCTTCAAGGTGGAATCTCGACGCCATCCCAGGCGAAAAGCCTGCCGGTGTCAGCCGGAGTGAGTTTATCGATCACTTGTAGCAGGTACGCGGCCGACTGGAGCGGAGAAAAAAGACGTCCCTCTGCGACAGCAGACTGGAAGGGTCGGGAGAGGTCGGTATCCACAGTCCCAGGGTGCAAGCCCACACAAACGGCTTCGGGTGCGCGCCGTCCGAGTTCGAGCGCCAGCGTACGGATCAGCATGTTCAGTGCAGCCTTGGAGGCACGATAGCCATACCAACCGCCAAGCCGGTTGTCGCTGATACTTCCGACGCGCGCCGACAGGGCCGCAAAAACCGCGCGTCCACGGCGCGGGAAGCGGGGCAGGAAATGTTTGGCCAGCAACGCCGGACCGATCGCGTTAACCCGCATGTAATGCTCAAGTTGCGCGCTATCCAGCGTTCGCCAGCTTTTCTCAGGCGCGAGTCCGCTCGCCTCGTGCAGGATGCCGGTCGCCACCAGTACCAGGCGTAGTTCACCCAGTGCAGAGGCAGCCTCGGCCGCCGCCGCAATGCTGTTTTCGTCGGTGAGGTCGAGCACACCCACCTGTTCGCGGGGGGAGACAGCGTCCCGCAGCTTGCGAGCAGTCGTGAAGACGCTCCCCGCTGCTGAGCGGGTGAGCAGAAGTTCAGCCAAGGCGTGCCCCACGCCGCCGGACGCCCCCACCACCACCGCCACCGAACCGGCGTCGAGGAAGGTCGGAACCGGAAGATTCAAGTGACGGGCAGGCTGCCGCGCATCCGCGCGGCATAGTCCCAGTGCGAAACCCGCACGGGTTCGAGAATCACGGCCACCTCGTTGTCGGCGCGCCGTCTGAGGCGTCTGGCCAGCGGCGAGTCGAGTCCACCGAGATAGCGCTGCAAGAGGCGATCGAGCTGCGCGGCGCCCAGCGAAGCATCACAGATGACCGACGCCGTGCCGCGCAGCCCCCGGTACGGCATGTCGTTGGTGGAGATGTCAAAAGCACAGCGGCCTGCGCGGCGTAGCGCACGCACACAGCGGGAATCCGCCTGCGAAGCACACCAAAGTCGCTCGTCGCGGTATTCGAACCAAAGGGGCACGATGAGTGGATCTGTCACACCCTGCACTGCCAGTCGGATAGGAATCCGAAGGTCGAGCAGGGATGCATGGGCGGTGCTTATCGCTGTCATGGTGGGGGTTCGGTCAATCGACACAGTGACCGTCAATCAACATTGATGACGAGCTTGCCGAAGTGACCGGCTGCCTGCATGCAATGGAAAGCCTCACGGGCTTCACCAAAGCTGAACGCGCGGTCGATTACCGGTCGCAACCCGGATGTCGCGAAGGCTTGATTCATGGCTTCGAACATCTCGCGGCTGCCGACATAGATACCTTGCAAGGTCAGGCTCTTGCGTAGGATGTGCAGAGGGTTGGCGGTGCCGGCAAAACCTGTGAGCACCCCGATCAACCACACTTTGCCGCCGTACCGCGCCGCGAGGCAGGATTTTTCAAGCGTCCCGGCGCCACCCAGCTCGACCACATGGTCGACCCCACGCCCACCCGTGAGCTCAAGCACCTGGGTTTCCCAATCGGGTTGTCTTGCGTAGTTCACCGTTTCGTCCGCGCCGAGCGCACGCGCGCGGGCAAGTTTTTCATCGCTGCTCGAGGTGATGATGCAGCGCGCCCCATGCATTTTTGCAATCTGCAGGGCGAACATCGCAACGCCACCGGTGCCCAGCGCCAGAACCGTCTCACCCGCGGCAAGGTGGCCGCGCGTGACCAACGCATGCCAGGCGGTAACGGCG
>JBIKOF010000306.1:0-3476 GCA_044358205.1 Gammaproteobacteria bacterium
GAGCGAGACATGGAGAAAACCCGGCTTAATCGCGGTACGACCGGTGAAGGCAACCGCACCCGTTCCCTCAATCGAGACTGATCCCATGCAATACAGTGATTTCCAGTTCCTCAAGTTCGACTGGCCGGAGAAGGGCGTGCTGCTCATCACCATCAACCGGCCAGAGGTGATGAACGCCACCAATGCACGGCTGCACTGGGAGCTGACCAAAATCTGGACGGTCGTGCATGACGATCCCGAGGTGCGCGCGGTGGTCATTACGGGCGCCGGCGACAAGGCATTCTCGGCCGGTGGTGACCTCGAATGGATCGATCAGATGGTAGGCGATGCCGCGCAGATCTCGAACACCATGCAAGAGGCAGCCGACATCGTCTATCGCATGCTCGACTGCGACAAACCCATCATTTCTGCGATCAATGGCGTTGCCGTCGGTGCCGGGCTTGCGGTCGCCATGCTCGCCGATATCAGCATCATGAGCGAAACCGCCCGCATCACGGACGGACACGTGCGGCTGGGGGTGGCGGCTGGAGATCATGCCGTGATCCTGTGGCCATTGCTCTGTGGCATGGCAAAGGCGAAGTACTACCTGATGACCGCAGATTTCGTCGACGGTAAGGAAGCAGAGCGAATCGGCTTGGTGAGTTTCGCGGCGCCAGCCGAGGAAGTGCTGCCGCGTGCGCTCAAGGTTGCCCACAAGCTGGCGGTCGGCAGTCAGCAGGCGATCCGCTTCACCAAGAAGTCGCTTAATAATTGGTTGCGCATGGCGGGACCCGCGTTCGACCAGTCGCTCGCGCTTGAGATGCTGTGTTTTCTCGGTGCGGACGCCCGGGAGGGCGTCGCGGCCGTGAAGGAAAAACGCGCGCCGAACTTCCCTTCGGCCCGCTGATCAGCCGTCTCTTCGAGAGAGTCCCAGCAAACCGCGGGCGGTCGCGACATCGGCGATCGTTCCGCCGGCGCGCTCGATGCAACCCACGGCGTGCTCCACCCAGGCGACATTACTTCGCGTGTTGCCCAGGGGCGCGTCTTCCAGACCGACGCGAACATGTCCCCCACAGCGCACGGCGTCTGCAATCAAACCTGAGACGTCCACACCGAGACCCGAGACCATCCACGGTGCATCGGGTGCGCATGTCTCTTTCAGACGCAGCAATGCCTCCAATCCCCAAGTCTCCGGCGGAAACCCGAACAGGAAGTCGCTGCTGAACATGAAGCGATAAACAGGAGGTGGGGCGTCAGGTACTCGGGAGTGCAGCGCCGCCCCTGCACGCAGGAATCCGGCCTCGTAAATGGCATAAGCCGGGACCACGCGATATTTCGCCATCAGCGCCAGAGCATGAAGCGTATGTTCCTCCGGGTTGGCATAGACGAACCCTGGCGCTTCGGTGCGCTGCGTGAAATTGACGGAGCCCGGATCGACGGCCGCGAGTTCGAGTAGACCACGTGCCGCGAGCGCCTCGGTGGCTGCATAACGTGCTGTGCCATCAAGGGCTGGGCCACCCGCTTCGCCAAGGGGAATGGTGGGATAGACCGGCACATCCACCTGAGATCGGATGCCTTCGATGATGCGCGCATAGATCTCCCAGTCGTCTTTCTGCCGACCAGTCTGCGGGTCGTAGGGATGAACGTGGATGACCGTGGCGCCCGCCCGCGCGCAGGCAATGCCGTCAGCGACGCATTCTTCGATGCTGACTGGAATCAGCGGCTGGTGCTGGCGCGTCCATGGGCCGTTGAGCGCACACTCGATGACGGTTGCAGACACGGCAGTTACCCGACTCAATCCACGTCCTTGTTCTTGGATTCTTCCTTGCGCGCCTGATCCCGAATCTTGCGTTCGTCCATCATCAGCTGCGTTTCTGCTTCCTGCATGCAGTATTGCTTGTTGCGCGAGGCAAGCCCGCGACACTGTTCCATGCGGACCTCGTAACGGGCCCGCGCTGCCTGGAGCTTGCTCTGCGAAATTTCCTTCGGCGCTTCCAGACGTTGGATCTTGACGCGGTTCTTGCCGTATTCCCGTGCCAGCGATTCATCGAGGGCAAAGCTTGGGCGGGCGTGGAGGAGCGCAAGGAGAGCGCCCATGAGCAAGAATCCGAAGCGCATGTTGGCGTGGCCGTTGAAGGGGCCGCTGAAGATAGCGCAGCCCGAGTATTGAGGCCAATCAGGTGTCTCGACTTGCCACCGGCATCCCCAAAGCGGCCTAGAATGGGCGCATGGTCCACCGCACACTTTTCCGGCTCTGCGCTCGCGCTGCGGCTTGGGGTGTTCTGGCCAGCCTCCCGTATTGGGTCTCGGCCGACACATACCGCTGGCGCGATGCAGAGGGGCATCCCGCCTTTGGCGATACGCCTCCGCCGGGGGTTGCCGCCGAGCGAATTGATGTACAGCCTGCAGCCGTGTCGGGAAATCCGACCGAGGCCGCGGAGACGGGCCGGCGCCTGGAGCAAGCCGCCGACAGGCTCGCGGCCGAACGCGAGGCGCGCGAGTCGCGAACCCGGGCGGCCTCTGCGGCTGCGGCGCGCGCGGCGGAGGACCGGCGACGTCGTTGCGAGGACGCAAAATGGGCGTATGCCGCGCTCACTGCCGACCGACCGGTGTACAGGGATGGGGAAGGCCGTTACCGCATCAAGCGACAGCCCCGGTTCGGGGATGTGTATGAAGGACCTCGGGAATACCTGGATGACGACGAGCGTCAGGCAGAGATGGCGAGGCAGCAGGCGATCATTTCCAGCGTCTGTGAAGTGCCTATGACGGGCCCCGAGCGCGAGCGTGTGGAGGAAGACACCCTGCATGCCGAGACTTGCGAGCGTGCAGCGGCCGATCTGGCCGCGCAGGGCACTCGCCCGGACCCTGAACGCCAGCGGATGCTGGAGCATTTCCTGCGCGAGGAATGCCAGCGCTGAACGGCGCGGCGCCTTGCGCTCAGCGGCGACCGAACCCTCGCGACTCGCGGGCATCTGCAGCGCCTTCCTCCACTACACCCGCGAACTCCTCCTCCAGCGCCCGGCGTGCCTTGCGATAGATTTCTTCCGTGTAGTTGGCGCAGTAGCGGGTGCCACCCGATTTCGCGCGGCACCGCTCCATCCCCGCATCGCGCTGAGCCTGCAGCATTTTCATGCGCGCATCGAATTGCCCGCGCGGGTCTTCTGCCAGTTTGGCCTGGGTCTTGCGGTCGCCCCACGCCGCATCCAGCTCTGCGTCCAGATCCTCATCCGCCAGCGTAGGGGCTGCGATGCCAAGCAGGATGCACACGAAGAGGGTTCGGGGGGCTGCGCGCAATCGCATGGGCTTGCTCCTGATTGCCCGCGGGAGGGGCGGTTCCGGCCGCGAATTTTGCCACTGCTTCGGGTATCGTGTCGCCTTCCCCGGTTTTGCGTTCCGGCCCCAGAGGATGCCATGAATTTCCACGACTTCCCCGTCCACACCCTGATGAACATTACCCCCCGTCCGCCGGTGGTCTTTACCCGCGGGGAGGGCTCCTG
>JBIKOF010000011.1:0-11791 GCA_044358205.1 Gammaproteobacteria bacterium
CAGATGGTCAGGACCATTGCCGATGAGGTCGGCGCGTCCCATGCGCTGAAGCGCGGCACGCAACATTGGCCAGTTGTTCGGATCGTGATAACGCAGGAACGCCTTGTGCAACCTTCGCACCTTGAGGCCACGCGGAATGTGGACCTCACCCCCGTTGCGACTGACGCGACGTAGCGGGTTGCGTCCCGAGTGGTACATCGCGGTGGCGGTTGCCATGGGCGAGGGGAGAAACGCCTGGACCTGATCTGCGCGATACCTGTGTTTCTTCAACCACAAGGCGAGCGCCACCATATCCTCATCCCGGGTGCCCGGATGAGCGGCGATGAAGTAGGGGATAAGGTATTGCTCCTTGCCCGCTTCCCGCGAATACCGATCGAATAGTTGCTTGAAGCGGTGATAGGTCCCGACCCCGGGTTTCATCATCAGCGACAAAGGCCCCTGCTCGGTATGTTCCGGGGCAATCTTGAGATAGCCCCCCACATGGTGCGTGGCGAGTTCGCGCACATAGTCCGGAGACTCGATCGCGAGGTCATACCGCACCCCCGAGGCGATGAGAATCTTCTTGATCCCGGGCAGCTCGCGTGCCCGGCGATAAAGCCGAATGAGGGGCGCGTGATCGGTGTTGAGGTTCGGACAGATTCCAGGAAAGACACAGCTCGGCTTGCGACATGCGGCCTCGATCTCACGGCTGCGGCAGGCGATGCGATACATGTTGGCAGTCGGGCCGCCCAAATCCGAAATAACCCCGGTGAAACCGGGCACCGTGTCCCGAATAGTCTCGATTTCACGGATGACTGAATCCTCCGAGCGATTCTGGATGATCCGGCCCTCGTGTTCGGTGATCGAACAAAAGGTACAGCCGCCAAAACAGCCGCGCTGGATGGGGATCGAGAACCGGATCATCTCGTAGGCAGGAATACGCGCGTCGCCGTACGCAGGATGCGGGAGACGGCGGTAGGGCAGTTCGTAGACCCCATCCATTTCCTCGGTGCTGAGGGGAATCGGCGGCGGATTTATCCAGACATCGACGTCCCCGTGACGCTGCACCAGCGCGCGCGCATTGCCGGGATTCGATTCCAGATGCAGCACCCGCGAGGCATGCGCGTAGAGGACCGGGTCATCGCGCACCGCTTCGAAGGCAGGGAGGCGCAGCACGCTGCGGCTGCGATCGTGCTGGGGTTTCGAACGCAGCATCGCAACCGGGATCGCCGTGACGCCGGCTTCCGGCGCGGGGCGCGCGATGCCAGTGCCGTCCTTTTCTTCGGTCATGCCCGTCATCGCATAGGGATCGACCGGCGGCGCCAGCGGCCCCGGTTGATCCACGGTTGTGGAATCCACTTCCCGCCAGTCGCCCTCCCTGCCCCCGAGAAATGCGGTGCCACGGATATCGCGCAGTTCCTGAATGGGTGCGCCGCTTGCGAGGCGATGCGCGATTTCGACGATCTGACGCTCCCCGTTGCCATAGACCAGCAGATCGGCCCGTGAATCGAGCAGGATCGAGCGACGAATCTTCTCCGACCAGTAATCGAAGTGCGCGACCCTCCGCAGGCTGGCCTCGATGCCACCGATTACGAGCGGCACGTCTGGAAAGGCCTCGCGGAGGCGTTGCGAATACACGATGACGGAGCGATCGGGTCGTTTCCCCGGCGCGCCCTCCGGGGTATAGGCATCATCGCTGCGGATTCGGCGATCCGACGTATACCGGTTGACCATGGAGTCCATGTTTCCGGCGGTCACGCCGAAGAAAAGGGTGGGCGCGCCAAGCCGCATGAAATCTTGGGGTGTGCGCCAGTCCGGTTGCGCGATGATGCCCACGCGAAACCCCTGCGCCTCGAGCATGCGGCCCACGATGGCCATGCCGAAGCTGGGATGATCAACGTAGGCATCTCCGGTCACCACGATGATGTCGCAGGCTTCCCAGCCGAGCGCATCCATCTCCTGGCGGGTGGTAGGCAGGAACGGCGCAGGACCGAACCGGTGCGCCCAGAACTTGCGATAAGAGAAAAGGTTTTTTGCGGCTTCCATGGGGACATGGTAGCCAAAAGAGACGGTGCGCGTCAGGCGCTCCGCGGAAGGGACGCCGGGTGCAGGGCTGCACCCGGCGGAAAGCCAGTTATCGGCTGTCGATCAGTAGCCGCCGCCGGGGCGACGCGGCGGGCGCGCCGGGCGGTCTTCACGAGGCTTGGCCTCGTTGACACGCATGTTGCGACCTTTCAGCGGCTTCTCGTTGAGGTTCTTAATCGCCTCGTTCGCCTCCGAGTTGTTCGGCATTTCGACAAAACCGAACCCCTTGGATTGACCCGAGAACTTGTCCTTGATGACGGTCGCGCTGGAGACCGCACCGTAGGCCCCGAAGGCCTGCGACAAGTCCGCATCGGTCACGCTGTAGGCCAGATTTCCAACATATATGTTCATTCAGTGTCTCTCATCATTGAATGTGGGTTGTCATCGGTCACGTCGGCGGGAAACCAACCTCACAAATTTCCCGTCGAGGAAACGCCGCAAGCGGCGAATACTCATTAACTGTTGCCGTACCGGATGTTGGAATCTGGGGTCCAAATCGAGCAAACGTGCCTTCTGGGTCGCATATTACATAAAGGATATGAAGGCGCCAGCGCTTTTTGCGGAGAAATGCCGCTGAAACCCGCTTTTTTTGCGGTCTTGGGCGAGATACGCCGGAAATTCGCGCTGCTGCAGCGCGAAAAGCGGCATTTCAGTCGTCGGCGTAACGAAAGTCGAACGCACCACCCAGTGGTTCGATGAAGCCTGCGGAGGGCAGGGGAAAGTGGGTGCCCAGAACCCGCGTATGGGCCGCCGCGTGTCTCTCCAGAAAAGATCTCCGCGTGCGTGCTGCCACGTCCGGAAGCACGTCCCAGACGAAGTTCCACTCGGGGTGACGGCATTGCAGCGGACTGTGTATCAGGTCGCCAGTGATCACTGCGTGTCCGTCGCGAGAGTCGAGACGCACGGCGCAGTGGCCAGGCGTGTGACCGGGCGTCGCTTCGAGAAACAGGCAGTCATCCACCACATGGTCCGAGTCCACCAGGATGCCGAGGCCGGCCTCCATCACGGGCAGTACATTCTCACTGAACACTGGGTCTGCCCGGGTGCGTGCTTCGAGCTCTGCATGGGCAAATTCTTCCCGCGCAAAGAGGTAGCGGGCATTCGGGAAGGTGGGGACCCAGCGTCCGTTCTCTCGCCGGGTATGCCACCCGCAGTGGTCTAGATGAAGGTGAGTGCAGAAGACGTAGTCAATTTCTTCCGGATGCACACCGGCCGCCGCGAGATTGGTGAGCCAGGTTGAGTCATTGCGTCCGGCCCAACGTTTGAAGCCGGCTGGGGCCTTGTGATTACCGATGCAGGTATCGATAAGTGCCAGATGGTGCGGCGTGCGCACCAGGAAGCTCTGGATTGGAAGCCTCATCCGGCCCGTCTTAGGGCACAGCGCACGCGGGACCAGCCAGTCGAGATGCGGCGCCAGCGCTTCCGGCGTCGCCTCCGCAAACATCTTGTCGGGTGTCAGAAAGGGCTCGTCCAGTTCGAGGATGCTGGTATAGGCAGCGTTACCTAATTGAGTCCAGCGCACCTCTCACTGCTCCTCGCCGAGCGCACCAACGCGCGGGTTGCGCGCCTCAGCCACGCGCGGCGCCATGGCACTTCTTGAATTTTTGGCCGCTGCCGCAGGGGCAAGGGTCATTACGACCTACGTCGCGCAGGGGGTTTCGCGCCGGTTCCATGGCGTGATGATGCCCGTGATCGTGATTGCAGTGCGGCCCATGCACATGTCCCGTGGCCTGTTCATGATCGTGCTCGTGGTTGCAGTCCGGTCCATGGACATGCGTGGTTTCGGGTTTCTTGTCCTGCATGCTCGGCTCTCCGGTTTTCTTCAGGCGGGAATGGCGAGCAGTTCGCTCAAGTGCACATCGACCTGGCGGAGGAAATCCGCGTCGAAGCCGGTAAGGACGAGATGACCACAGGTACTCTTCAACACGCGAAGCTCGCTGCCCTTGACGAGTTTCTGCTCGGCCTGGCAATCACGCGGAGGGAAGAACATATCTTCATCGATGGGCATCACGAAGGTCTTGGCGGTGATGCGGGCCAAGGCTTTGCGCAGATCGCCTCCCGTATGACGGCTGACATCGCCACGCTGCCACTTCCATGCCATGCAGAGCAGGTCGTTGGGATCCATGGCGCAGAAGTAGGCTTCCAGAAAGTTGGTGCGAAAATCCTGAACCGAGCTGAAGCCAAGCTTTCGCCACTCTTCCTGCTTGAAATACTCGGTGCTGAAACCCATTACCGCCCAGATGAGCGCATGACGCTTGAGCCCCTCACGCACCTCTGCATTGGAGTCGTACCACCCCGCGCGCCAACCCGGGTCGCTGGTGATCGCGTCCATCAGGCTTTGGGTGTACAGAAAATCATGGGGCGTGTTGCGTGCGGTGCCCGCGATCGGGGCCGCGCGTGCCACCATGTCCGGGTAGCGCACCGCCCACTCGTAGGTTTGCTGCGCGCCCATGGAACCACCAACCACGAGGGCCAGGCGCTCGATGCCGAAATGCTCGGTGACGAGCTTGTGCTGTGCGTGGACATCGTCACCGATTCGCACGTGCGGAAAATGACCACGCCCCCCGTTTCCAGCCGTGTTGTGCGGGGAAGAGGAGACACCATTGCCGAGTTGGTTGACACAGATGATGAAGTACTTCGAAGGATCCAGCGCCCGGCCCTTGCCGATGTAGCACTGCTCGAAGACCTTGCTGGTGCCGGAGTACCACGAAGGGATGAGGATTGCGTTGCTTCGGGCCTTGTTCAGCTTGCCGTGGGTGGCATAGGCAAGGTAGCCGCCGCGGAGGGTGCCGCCTTCCTCGAGGACGAAGTCGCCCAAAGGATAAGTCTCGAAGGGGCCTTGGACGGCCTGGGAATAAAAGGGATTGTCCAGCATGGGTGCGGTCCTGCTTGTCTGAATGCTGCGCAGATTCGAAACCATCGCGGCGGGCCGGTCAATGGCCTTGGCCAGGCGCACGCGGATGCCGGTGGCGTGTAGAGTAAGCATCCCAGCCCGCTCCCGGAAAACTGCCATGGCCTATCAGACGATCGATGTTCGTTGCGAGGCGCACATCACCTCCATCACCTTGAATCGCCCGGAGGTGATGAACGCGATCAACCAGACCATGCATGATGAACTGCAGACGGCCTTCGACGCGTTCGCGGCAGATGACGAACAACATCTTGCCGTGGTGCGCGGCGCGGGGGGGCGCGCATTCTGTGGAGGTAGCGATCTCAAATCCATTGCCGCACGCGGTGTCCCGCATGTCTACCCTCGGAGCGGCTACGCAGGCCTCATCGAGCGGTTCGACCTCGACAAGCCACTTATCGCCGTGGTCGACGGGGTGGCCGTCGGCGGGGGCTTCGAGCTTGCGCTGGCCTGCGACCTCATCCTTGCCACGCCGCGCTCGCGATTCGGGCTGCCCGAGCCGCTGGTCGGGGCGATGGCGCTGGGCGGGGGTGTGCATCGGCTTGCGCGCCAAATTGGCCTGAAGCGCGCTATGGGGCTCATCCTCACCGGCGACCTGGTCGACGGCCGGACTGCCATGGACCTCGGTTTTCTGACCGCACTCGTGGAACCGGAAGCGCTGGAGGCGGAAGTCACAGGGTGGTGCCAACGCATTCTGCGCGGGGCGCCGCTGGCATTGCGCGCTTCCAAGCAGGCGGTGATGCGGGGGCTGGATGAGCCGGGGCTGGCTGCGGCTTTGCAGGCGCAGGAAGAATATCCGGCCTATGTGGACTGGTATGCCTCCGCTGACAGACATGAAGGCGCTCTGGCCTTTGCCGAGAAGCGCCCGCCGCAATGGCAGGGACGCTAAAAAAACCACTGCGCCAGCACCAGGACCCAGGGATAGGTCGTCCCGCGCGCCGAAGTGGAGCGCGCAGCGGCGCGACCTCAGACCGTCAGCACGACCTTGCCGTAAACCTCGCGTGATTCGATCAGTCGCAGTCCCTCATGGGCTTCGGCGAACGGCAGTACCTTGTAGATGACCGGATCGATTTCCCCGCGCTTGATGAGGTCGTAGAACAGGTGCTGAGCCTTCCCTGGCAGCTCTGAGCCACGGTCCAGATACTGGCCCCAGGCAAGGCCGGTGAAGCTCATGTTCTTGAGCAGAATCCGATTCAGTTCCACCGCAGGAATACGCCCGCCGGCGAATCCGATGACCACATAGCGGCTGTCCCACGCCACGCAGCGTTTGACCTTGTCGAAAATCTCACCACCGACCGGATCGTAGACCACGTCGGCGCCTTGGCCGCCCGTGATGTCTTTCACTCGTTCGACGATATCTTCCTCGCGATAGTTGATGAGGTGATGGGCGCCCTGACGCTGGCACACCTCAAGCTTGTGGGCGTCTCCGGCGCACGCGATGACCCGCGCCCCCATCAGACGACCCAGCTGGATCGCTGCCAGTCCGACACCTCCGGCTGCGCCTAGCACGAGTAGCGTTTCGCCTGCCTTCAAATGCGCCCGGTGCTCCAACCCGAAATAGGACGTGCCGTACACCACCGAAAGTGCTGCGGCCTGCACGTCCGAGACATGCTCGGGCACGGTCCAGGCGGCGTTGTTGTCGACAAGAAAAAGCTCGGAAAGACAGCCACCAGAATGGCAGAACCCGACTACACGATCGCCAGGCTTGAAGCGGCTACCGGGACCCGTGGCCTCCACAATCCCCACGGCCTCTACCCCTGGCACCGCCGGCAGCGGCGCCTTGTGCTGGTATTTCCCCTCGATGATCAGCAGGTCCGGAAAATTCAGCGAGACCGCCGCCGTGCGAATGAGCGCCTGATTCTCGCCAGGTGTGGGCGGCGCACGTTCGACCCAGCGGAGCACCTCGGAGTAGTGGGCATGGCGATCGAATTGCCAGGCATTCATGGGCGTCTCCGTTGCGGCGTCAGATGCGGTCCGTGTCGGCCGGCTCGGGCACGACGAGGTTTTCGATGTACCCGAGCTTCTCGATTTCGATGCGGACCCGATCCCCGGCCTTGAGATATTTATGCGGCTTGTGGCCGATGCCGACGCCGCTCGGGGTTCCGGTGAGCACCAGATCGCCAGGCTCAAGGGTGAAGGCAGCCGTCAGGGTCTCGATTTGATGGAAGCAATCGAACACGAGGTGACGGGTGTTGGAATGCTGTCGTAATTCGTCGTTCACCCAGGTGCGTAACTCGAGTGTGTGCGGATCGCCCACTTCGTCGGGGGTGACGATGAAAGGCCCGAACGGTGCATGGGTGTCAAAGGATTTCCCGATGGTGAAGGTTTGAGCCTTCATCTGCCAGTCGCGGACGGACACATCATTGCACACGACGTAGCCCGCGATGACCTCATGCGCCCGTGCCCGCGGCACGTGGCGACACGTGCGGCCGATGATGAAGCCGAGTTCCCCTTCGTAATCCAGCTTGTCTGACACGCGAGGCAGATGGATGGGGGAATACGGGCCATTGGCTGCGGTCGACTGCTTGTTGAAGAACATCGGGAAGCCCGGCGTGTCGAGGCCGGTTTCTTCGATGTGGTCGCGGTAGTTGAGGCCAATGGCAAGAATCTTCGGGGGGCGCGCCAGCGGCGCATGCAGCGTGATATCTGCAAGCCCATAACGTTCGCCGGTGATCCCTCGGGCCGCGGACAATCCGCCCGGCGCGGTCAGCAAGCCCAGCATGTCGGTGCCGAGGTCTATTACCGTGTCGTTTTCCACCCGTCCTGCGCGCGGACTGCCGCCCTTATGGCTGAATGTTGCGAATTTCATGGCTGCTTACTTGTAGTGGAGGATGCGGTACTTGTCGAAAGTCATCGTGCGTCCCGGCGGCACCACGACGGTCGTCATGGGATCCCTGATAATCGCCGGTCCCTGCACGACGTTGCCGGCCTTGAGTTCAGCCATCTCGTAGACGTTGAAAGTGGTCCATCGCCCGGCGTGGTAGACCTCGCGCGCGCCCACGCAGGCCGCGGCATCGGGGGCAGGTGGTGATAGCGGGTATTCGGCGAGCACCGGCTGGGGCTTGGGGGCAATCGCCTCCAGATGCACCGCGGTCAGAGAATAACCAGCGTCCGGGAAACGCGCGCCGTCCGGATAGACCTTGGTGTACATCATCTCGAAGGCGTCGATGAGGCGCTGCAGGTCAGCCGGTCCGTCCATGTTGCCGCTGTCGAGCGCGGTGTCGAAACTCTCCAGCTGGCCGATGTAGCGTGCCGCTACGCCATAGCGGAAGCTTACCGTGTTTGGATCCACGCCTTCGTGCTGCATTTCTGCCCGCGCATCTGCCTCCAGCCCTTCCCAGGCGCTGCGGATCTGCTGCGCGATGCTCGTCTGTTCTCCCTCGCTCAGCCCATTTGGGATCAGGGTGCGCAAACCGCGGCTGTAGCGATGCATATATTCTGCGCAGGCGGCACCAAAGGCCGAGAAGCCCGCGGCCCATGGCATGGTAATGACATCCGCAAACTCGATGCCTTCGGCATAGCCGTACATGTGTACCGGGCCGGCACCCCCGTAGTAGAGCAGGGTGAAGTCGTGGGTGTCGTAGCCCTTCGCGGCAACCATGGTCCGCAGCAGGTCGTTCATCTGCGTGTTGACGATGTCGAGCACGCCGGCGCCTGCCTCGTACACGCTGAGACCCAAGGGCTTTGCGACGGCTTCCTCCAGCGCGGCCATGGCCTTTTCGCGGTTGAGCTTCACCTGACCGCCGAGGAAATAATCGGGGTCCACATAGCCCATCACGACGTTGATGTCGGTAACGGTCAGACGGTCGAAGTTCAGGCACACTCCCACCTTGGCGCCTGCGCTGTCTGGCCCCACGTGCAGACGTTTGTACTCGTCAACCCATACCACCGAGCCGGCGCCACTGCCGACTGAGTCGAGTTCCACCATCTGCAGCGCCAACCGATGTCCGGCGATATCGGCACTCTTGGTAATGGCAAGCCGGTTTTCCACAATCAGGCCAACGTCGAAGCTCGTCCCGCCCATGTCTGCGGTGACGATGTTGGGAATGCCCAACTTCTCGCCGATGAACTGCGCGCCAATCAGCCCGCCGATGGGGCCTGAGATCATGGTCTCGTAGAGACGCTCGTATTCCATGTTGACCGCGCCACCATAGGACAGCAGGGTCAGCAACCTACCCTGATAACCATAGGCCTTGGCCTGGGTTTCCACCGACATCAGCGAATCGCGCACCAACTCCGCGGCAAAGCACTGGAACAAGAGGCTCTTGAGCCGGTTGTTCTCCTTGGACACCGGGGCGACGTCCGCCGAACAAACTACCGGCAGGCTCACACCGCGCTCTTGCAGGACACGCTCCGCAATGGCTTTGGCCTGATGTTCGTGCCGCGCGTCGACAAACGAAAACAGAAACAGGATGCCGATGACTTCGCAGCCCCGGTCGATCATCGCGTTGACTGCTTTTACCACCTGTTTCTCGTTGACCGGAATGAGCGCGGCGCCGGGTGGCAGGTGGATATTGCCCTGATAGCAACCGCCGCCCAGACGCTCACTGATCCCGAACACGTTCTTGGGGTCGACCAGAGGGCGAGTATGTCGGTGGAGTTGCTGATGCAGGGTTTCGTTCTGGCTTTGGCCGAGGTAGGACAGTCCGCCCTCCATCACGGTGATGTCTTCAAAGCCCCGGGTCACCATCAGGCCGACCTTGCGACCGTTGCCGGTTAGCACCGTGTTGAGCATGCCAGTGCCGCAGTAGATGTCAGCGCCACAGCGGGCATGGACTTCCGCGGCCGTGAGCCCAAGGTTATTGGCAGCATCGGTGACCGATTCACGGTAGCTGCGCGGTTCGTCTTCGCGGCGGCTGATCGACTTGCCGACGGTGAAGCTGCCATCGGGCTTGACCAGAATGGCATCGGTCATGGTGCCGCCGGCATCAAAGGCAAGAATGAACTGGCGATCGTCGGTTGGCGTCGCGGTGTTATCGGACATGGGGGATTCCTGAATCTTTAGGCATCAAAGCAGAGCAAAAACTTGGGAAGACGGGGCTGCTACGCCCCGTCCTGCGCACAGTAAGGGGCTAGCCCCCGGCGTTCGCAGCCCATTGTCGGGTCAGGTGTTCGGTGCGGTCGACGTACCAGTCGGTCGCTTCGTCGGGTAGCGGTTGACCCAGATAATCGCGGTAGAACTTGTCGAGATCCGGCAGCATCTCGAACACCACCGGATAGCCCGGGGCCACCACCTCCACCCCATGCTGGGTGGCGCATTCCGGACAGAAGAATTCTCGGATCTCCTGCCAGCCGGGCTCTGGGCAGGCCGGCGCCGGATCATAGACTTCGCGCATTTCGTCCAGCGTGCGGCGTACCCGGATCTTGCACCCGAGCTTCCAGTTCTGGCGGTAGTCGCCAAACTCGTGTCCGCAGTCGCATTTCACCACGCGCTGGTTGCTTGCGTTACGCACCACATAGAGGCGATCGCCAAGCCGGAGCAGAATTTGGTCCGGCCAGTTCACCCTCGATTGCAGCACTGCTACGTAGTTAAAGAAACGGTCCTGATCCTTGCGCGGCAGTCGCTGCAGGCGGTTGGTGTTGTCGTCGTCGATCGTGCCCTCGATGAGCTGCGCGATCAGTTCCTTGCTAATGCTTGCTTCGCCGGCCATGACTTATTCCTTGCCAAAGCTGAAGTCTGTGGGCAGCTGCCAGAAGCGGCGGAACTCGCCATCGAATTTCGCGAAGCTGAGACTCTGGCTATACATCTCGTGCACTTCGGGCACGACATCCTTGGCCAGCACTTTTGCCCGTTCCTCCTGCCACCATTGGGCCGCCGGCTGGGCCTCGTCGAGCCGCGCTTTGCGCAGTGCCACACGCTTTTCTGAAGTGGCAGCAGCATCGAGCACCCACTCACCGGCAGCGTTCTGCGTAGCGACCACGCCATGCATATGGCTGACAAAGTGGTAGTCCGGCGCCACACCGTCATTCAGATCTTTGAGGACCAGAGCCGGGTTGCGGTCCAGGGGATCACCCCAGCCGCCAGAGGAGCCTGCGGCGTCTACAAAGAGATCGTGGTCGTGGAGTGCGAGTTCCGGGCAGTCGGTTTTCCAGATTTCGAGGTTGTCCACTTTCAGCTCGCCCCTGTCGACCTGGGCCAGCAATTCGCGGGCATCGCGCGGAGTTTCACCTTCCGCGATGAGTTCGGGCAGGTTGGTGCCGCGTGCGGAAATCATGAACGACCCGGGACCCGGATAGGCCCCGCTCATGCCAAGCCCGACCGACGTCGTGCACGACAGTCCGCCGTTGGGGCGGGTGAGGGCAACGTGTTTGCCCGGCTCAACGCACCAGTGAACGGCCGAGTTGCCCGGCCCGCCGCGATACTTTCCGTAGCCGAAATAACCCGGCAGGAGCTTGCGCCCCAGATAGAACAGCGGTGGCACGCAGGCTTCAAACTCTTCGGCGTCGCCAATGGTTGCGATTTGCGACCACGCCGCCCACACCAAAGGTTCCCCGTCCTTGTAGCACCAGGCGCCACGCCCCGTACCGCCCAGCCACTCGAAGTTGGTGAAGCCGTAGCTGGTGCCGTCGGTGGTGGTGCCGGCGCCCTGGAACGCGCCCCAGTTGCCGTCCACCGTGAAGGCCTCTTCCATGTACCCGCGCGAGAAGGTGGCGCGCGAGACGGCGTTGAAGCCAATGCTGTTCAACGCCACGGTCTGGGCCCAAAGGTTGGCGTTGCTGGTGAACTCATAGTCGGGGTTGTAGATGCTGCCCACCGCGTAGTGCCGCTGGACGGCCAGTTCGATGCCCGCTGTCACTTTGGTGTTGTGGGCGAAGGAG
>JBIKOF010000309.1:0-3443 GCA_044358205.1 Gammaproteobacteria bacterium
TCAAGATTCGAGGTTATCGCGTAGAGTTGGGTGAAATCGAAGCCGTGCTTGAGCGGCATCCTGCAGTGCTGCAGGCGGCGGTGGTTCCGCTGGCATCCGATGACAAAGCCCCGGATTCATTGAGAGCCTGCGTAGTTCTCAAAAACACAAGCTTGGTGAGCCCGCAGACCCTGAACCGTCACTGCGCCCAATATTTACCGCCCTACATGGTGCCGACTACGGTGGAGATCAGGGCGCAGCTTCCAACTACAGCCAACGGCAAGCTGGACCGTCTCAGCCTCGGCCGAGAGTTCGCGATAGCCTCTGGCACCTGAGCCGCCATTGGCTCCCATTCCGGTGCCCTGTCTTGCGTCCGACGCTGTCGGAATCCACACTTTCCCGGATATTTTTTGGGGAGCCAACCCATGGCCAGCGCGCTGCCGCTCCGCTTTCGAATCGCCGCTTGGGTAATGCAGCGCCGTGCGGCGGTTGGCATCGCTTTCATCCTGATCACGTTCGCATTCGCGGCCGGCATCCCGCAGGTTCAGATTCGTACGATCTTTCGAGACCTCCTGCCGCGAGACGACCCTTTCGTGAAGGTCTACTTCGATCATCCGAATTTCGGCAACCCGATGCTGATCTCGGTGATGGTGAAGGTGAAGCAGGGCGACATCTACAATCCGGAAACGCTGGCCAAGGTCTGGCAGATGACGCGAGACCTCGATCTTGCACCCTACGTCAACCACGACACGCTCATTTCCATCGCCACCGAAAAGGCGCGTTACGCCGAGGCCACCCCGGATGGCGTCGACTTGCAGACCCTGATGGGCAACACGCCGCCCTCCACTCCGGAAGAGCTCGCGGCGTTGCGTGCCAATGTGTCGAAGGCGCCGGGAATGCGCGCCTTCTACATTTCTCCCGATGAAACAGCCACGCTCATCAATGTGGCGTTCTGGGACTACGTGGAGTACGGGGAGGCCTTTGCCTTTGTGCAGGATCTCGTCGAAAAAAACCGCGATGCTCGCCACGATATTCATGTGGCCGGCCTGCCCATGCTCACCGGCTGGGTATACAAGCTGCAGAAACAGACCTACGCCATCTTTGGCGTAACCCTCGGCCTCTTGCTGCTTGCCCTGCTGTTCTACATGCGCAACATCTCCGGCATTGTCACGCCGGTGGTGTGCGCGGGGGTGGCGGGCTTATGGGGTTTTGGTCTCATCGGTTGGCTGGCACGACCCATCGAACCCCTGCTGATGATCGTGCCGCTGCTGCTGGTGGCGCGTTCGATGTCGCACTGCGTGCAATACACCGAACGCTACTATGAGTTGCTGATCGTCGTGAAAGATCGGGTAAAGGCCGCCGAGCTTACCCTGGGTGTGATGATGGTGCCGTCCGTTCTCGGTATCGTCACCGATGTCTTCGGCATCGTCTTTATCGCCATCGCGCCCATCAAGACGATGATCAATCACGCCATATTCTGTGGATTCTGGGCCCTTGCCATCATCCCGACTGGTGTCTTCCTCATTTCCGTGCTGCTTTCCTATCTGCCGATTCCCCGGAACATCCGCAAGATTACCGGAGACGGACATGGACACGACGAGAGCGAGGGCATCCACCAAATAGAGAGCCGTCTATTGTCTCGCGTGGCCGATCTCTCCGTCGGCCGCTGGGCTGGGGTGACCTCGGTAGCAGTGACTTTGCTGGCCATTGCGGCGGTCTGGACCAATGCCCAGCTCAAGATTGGTAACCCTGTCGAGGGTAGTAACCTGCTGTGGTCCGACTCCGAGTACAACACGGCGGTCAGAGCCCTGAACGCGCATTTCCCAGGCATGAATACTCTGGAAATCGTGCTGGAGGCGAAAGAAATCATCCGCGATCGCAAGGTGGCGCGAACGCCGGAGGTCATGCAGACCTCGATGGCAATCCAACGCATGATGGAAGCAGATACCGCCGCGCTGCCGCGCGCCACCCTGTCCTTCTCGGATTACATGCGCGAGATGTATCGCCTGTTCTCCGGGGGACATATGAGCTGGCGCGAGCTCGACCCCACCGAGGAGGCCGTGGCCACTGCGGGCTTCGTCGCTACCTTCGGCACCAGTCCCGATAACTATGCGACGGTATCGGACTATCAGTTCCAGAACTCATCGGTGTCGGTGTGGTATCCCGACAATCGTCAGGAAACTGTCGACGCCGCGCTCGCCAGCGCGCGCCGGGCAGTGGCGGCAGTGGGCGAGGACCATCCGGAATTTCGAGTGCGCCTCGGCACGGGCGTGATCGCACTGCAACAGGCCACCAATGAAGTCATTCATCGCTACCACTGGCTGATCGTGGGCCTGGTGAATCTGGCGGTATTCCTGATGGCGGCATTGGCTTATCGCTCGGCTGTTGCTGGACTCATTCTGCTGGTGCCGGTGAATCTTTCGAACTTCCTGCTGGGGTCCTCGATGTACCTGCTGGGGGTCGGGCTGGATATCAACGCGACAATCGTTGCAGTGATGGGCGTGGGCGTGGGTATCGACTACGGAATCTATCTTATGTCCCGAATCTGCGAGGAATACCAGGCGCGGGAGCGTAATCTCGAAGGCGCGATCCGCGCTGCGCTACGCACCACGGGCAAGGCCATTCTGTTCACAGCAACCACCATGCTGCTCGGCATTGTGCCGTGGTATTTTCTGTCGGATCTGAAGTTCATGGCGGACATGGGCCTGCTGCTGATTGGCATCATGCTCATCAATATGCTGCTGTCGCTGATTGTGCTGCCGCTCGTCGTGGCCTGGGTGCGCCCGCGGTTTCTCGATCGAAAAGACCTGGCGGTTGGCGAAGCCCTCGATCCATCGCTACTGGTGCAGGACACTGCGCGCTAGCAGCGATTCCCGCGGTTGGTAAAGCAAGCAGTGCTTGCTAGGCTGCGCCACCGACAAGACAAGGGAACTGCTATGAACTGGCAAGCCATCGATGCCGATCCACGCTTTCAGCGCCTGCACCGCGAGAAGCGTCGTCTTTTATCCATCCTGATGGCGGTCTCGATTGGGTTCTACTTCATGCTGCCGCTTGGCGCTGCCTGGTTTCCCGAACTTTTCCGGGTGCAGGTATGGGGGCCGGTGAACGCGGGGCTGGTCTTCGCACTCTCGGAGTTCCTGATGGCCTGGGGTGTCGCCTTTCTTTATGCCCGCCACGCGGGACGACGATTCGATGCACTGGCAGCAGAGCTGGTGGCGGAGTTCAACGCACAGGGCAAAGGGCCATGAAAATCATCGTCGCACTCCTGCCCTTATGTCTGGTGTCAGCCTCTGCGCAGGCCATGTTCAACGGCGGCGCCGTTCCGCCGCGTTTCGGTTGGCTCGCCTTTGCAGTTTTTGCAGCCATCATCTCGTTGACCATGTTCGTCACCTGGCTCGCTGCGCGTCGCGTGCGAGATGCGCAGCAGTTCTATGCCGCAGGTCGCTCGATTACCGGACTGCAGA
>JBIKOF010000311.1:0-3442 GCA_044358205.1 Gammaproteobacteria bacterium
AGCGCCTGTTTCTATCGATGGGCCTGCGAGTACTGCGACAGTTTCCTGTTTCTACTGCCCGCAACGGCGCCGGTGAGCAGCAGGGCAGCGAATGTACGCCGCGGGGTCGACATCACATCGCGGCACGCATTGGTGACGGCATGCCGTCGAATACGGTGTTCAAAGCCCGTCGACCCACAGGGGAAATCTGGAGCGCTGCATTTGCCGCTACCCAGCCGGAGGGACGCGATTGGATCCTCACCCGTATCCTCTGGCTTGCCGGCAATGAATCCGGATACAACCAGGGCGGTGATCTCGACACCTATTCACGTTACATCTATCTGCATGGAACGCCGGACACGGTCGCGCTGGGCGTGCCTGGGTCGCGCGGTTGCGTGCGCATGCGCAATGCGCACATCATCGAATTGTTCGACAGCGTCGCGGTGGGTTGCCCTGTGCTTATCCGCTAATTGTTTCCTGCTCGCGCTTCAATGGAGTACCTGATGCAGTACGAGACTCTGGCTGTTTCCCTCGCCGACGGTGTCGCGCGCATTGAATTCAACCGCCCAGACAAGGCCAACGCACTCAATGCCCGGATGTGGTTCGAATTGAAGGCCGCCTGCGAGTGGCTGGATGCGACGCCCACCGCCAGAGTAGGTGTTTTGTCGGGGCGCGGCCGCCACTTCTGTGCGGGTATCGATCTGGCCATGCTCGAATCCCTGCAACAGCAGGCGCTTGCGCTGCCGGATGGTCATCGGCAGGCGCATCTGCGAGAGAAGATTCGCGAATTGCAGGCCTGCGTCACCGCATTGGAGGTATGCCGCAAGCCGGTCATTGCGGCCATCCATGGCGCCTGTGTCGGCGGTGGAATCGATCTGATTACCGCCTGCGATTTTCGCTATGCGGCGACGGATACCCGCTTCTGCGTAAAAGAAATCGACGTGGCTATCGTGGCCGATGTCGGCACCCTGCAACGGCTGCCGCGAATCGTCGGAGAGGGCGTGGCGCGCGAGATGGCGTTTACAGCACGCGAGTACAGTGCTGAAGAAGCCCTTGGCCTGCGTCTGGTCAATCGGGTTTTCCCCGACCTTGCCGCCCTTGAAGCCGCAGCGCTGGAGACGGCGCGTGCCATCGCTTCAAAATCGCCCCTCGCAGTCCGTGGGACCAAGGAAACCCTTAACTTCAGTCGCGAGCACAGCGTGGCCGAAGGGCTGGACGAAGTGGCCGCGCGCAATGCCGGACTGCTTTTTGCACCAGACGTTGCCGAGGCCATCGCGGCTCAGCGGGCGCGACGCCCGGCCGTTTTTCAGAACTGATCACCGGTGACGCGCGTGACTGCCAGGCTGGCGGGAGCGCTGCTGACCCTGGCGGGTATCTCGCTGGGTGTTTTTCTTCTGGTGCACGTGATTCCTGGTGATCCCGTCGATGTGATGCTCGGGGAACGGGCGGCGGCTGCAGACCGTGAAGCCCTGCGCGAAGCGCTCGGCCTCTCGATGGATCCCCTTACGGCGGCCTTCCACTACTACGGCCGGCTTTCGCGCGGCGATCTCGGCGTGTCCCTGCAAACCCGCGAGCCGATTCTCGATGTGCTCCTGGCGCGAGCGCCTGCCACCCTGCAGCTTGCGGGAAGTGCGTTGCTCGTGGCGATTCTCATCGCCCTTCCACTCGGAGTTCTGGGTGCACGCCGCGTAGGGCGCTGGCCGGACCATTCGCTGGCTTTTTTCACCGCCATCGGTGCGGCCATCCCGGGCTTCGTGCTGGGGCCGCTGCTCATTCTGGTCTTCGCTGTATGGCTGGGTTGGTTGCCCGTGGCGGGCACCGGCACGCTCGCCGGGCTGATCCTGCCAGCGACCACGCTCGCACTGGGCATGTCGGCCATTCTCTCTCGCCAATTGCGCGCGGCGTTGCTCGGTGTGTTTCGTGAATCCTATCTCGTGGCGGCCCGGGCGCGTGGTCTAAGCGAGGCAGCGGTGCTGAGGCGACACACGCTGCGCAACGCGGCCATTCCGGTGCTGACCGTGCTGGGCATGCAACTCGGCGCCCTGCTGGGCGGCGCCGTGATCACTGAAACCGTGTTCGCGTGGCCGGGTCTTGGCAGTCTCACCCTGGAAGCCATCGAGCATCGCGACTACCCACTACTGCAAGGCTGTGTTCTTTTCATCAGCGCGGCCTATGTCGGGGTAAACAGTTTGACGGACATGCTTGTCGCGTGGTGTGACCCTCGTATCGGAGCTGCGCGATGACGCCGCGAAATCTCTGGGGGTGGGTGGTGGTGGCATGGTGCCTGGTAGCGCTTGCGGCGCCCTGGCTACAGGAACCCGGCAACCATATCGATCTCACTCGAATGTTTGCCCGGCCCGGCCCGGTTTTGTGGTTGGGTGCAGATGAACTGGGACGTTCCATTGCCTTGCGTGTACTCGCTGGCGCGGGGGTGTCGGCGCCGCTTGCTCTGGGGGTTGTGCTGGCATCGGCATTTTTTGGCACCAGCCTTGGTGTCCTTGCAGGCTGGCTCGGGGGAACACTCGATCACCTGATTCTTCGACTGATCGAAGTCTTTCAAGCCGTGCCGGGGATGCTGCTCGCGATAGCGCTTGCAGGTGTGCTGGGCCCGGGCGCCTTCAATGTAGCGCTAGCTCTCGCGCTCACCGGTTGGGTCGGTTTCGCGCGTCTGGCGCGGGCGCAGACGACGAGCCTGAAACATCGAGCACATGTCGAGGCGGCACACGCAATGGGCGTGCGCGAGCCCAGCATTCTCGTCCGCCACGTAATGCCATTCCTGGCCGGCCCCTTGCTGGTGGAAGCAACCTTTGCATTTGCGGCCACCATTGCGGCTGAGGCTGGACTGAGTTTCCTGGGACTGGGTGCACAACCGCCGGTGGCCACTTGGGGCGGCATGCTGCGCGAGGCCACCCATTTCCTGCTGGTCGCGCCGCATATGCTCCTGGGGCCTGCGCTTGCCCTGCTTTCCCTGGTGTTGGCCATGCAGGTTGGTGGGGAGCGCTTGCGACGGCGCTGGCAGGTCGGACGCTGACCGTGTCTGCGCCGCGTGCATACTCGCGATCCCGTATCATCCCGCTCTGAGTCCAACAGATTGACTATCGCCTCATGTCTCTAGGCTATCTGATGATCGATGTTCAGGGCCTCGCCCTCGATGCGGCAGATCGCGAAATCCTGCGCCACCCTGCCGTGGGAGGCGTCATCCTGTTCGCGCGCAATTTCGCGTCCCGCGATCAGGTCCGGGCACTTGTCGCCGACATCCATGCGTTGCGCGCGCCGGGATTGCTGGTGGCGGTGGATCACGAGGGTGGCCGGGTACAGCGTTTTCGCGAGGATTTCACCGCCTTGCCGGCCTTGAAACTGCTCGGTGAACGCTACGATTCCGCGCCGCAGGAAGCGCTGAGCCATGCGGCAGATCTAGGCTGGCTGATGGCCAGTGAATTGCGCGATGTCGGGGTGGATTTCA
>JBIKOF010000310.1:0-3442 GCA_044358205.1 Gammaproteobacteria bacterium
AGCCGGCTAGGGCTCCCAGCCTGATGTGCAATGGGTGTCCGGTCACGCGGAGGAGGAAGGGCGACGAGGTAAAGCGGCAGACAGAGGCAGAGATGCAGAACGGCGAAAACGATCAGGGCCCCTTGGGTTGTGTACCGTGTCACGAGCCAGCTGGTGAGTGGCCAGAACACCGTGCTGGCGAATCCACCGAACAGCGTCAATTGCGTCACGGCACGCCGGTAGGTGGCCAGAGGTACCACCCGGTGCAAGGCTGCGAACGCGGCATCATAGAGACCGATCCCCATGGCCGCGCCAAGGACGGCCCAAGCCGCAAAAAGGGTCACAGGCCCGGAGGCATACGCCAGCAAGAGGAAGCCCGGCACTGCTAGAAGCGCGGAGCTCGCGAGCACCGCCCGCCCATGGCCAGCATCGATGAGTCGTCCGGCGAGGGGTGCCGCCAGACCAGAGACCACCAGTGCAAGGGTAAACGCGCCAAAAACGGTGGTGCGCTCGACCCCTGCGGCGATGGCCAGGTCATTCGCGAGGATCGCAATCCCGTAGTAGAGCGAACCCCACGCGATGATCTGCGCGAACCCGAGGCAGGGCAGTCGCCAACGCCAACCGGCAATTTCCGAGACGTCTTCCCGGGCGTAACCAGACATCACCACAACACCCGCGGTATCGATCCGGATCAGATCGGAGGCTATCCTCTCATGAGACCAATACGGGCGTGAGCATCGGCCATCAGAACGGATGCATCACAATTTTTCTGAACGGATTTGGCACTATGCTGCTTTCAACCGAAGCCCTCGCGATCCGTGACGCCGCACGCCAATTCGCCCAGCGCGAAATAGCGCCATTCGCATCGGCCTGGGAGCACGCAGGTACTGGTGTACCCCAAGAGGTTCTGCGTGCACTGGCAACGCAGGGCTACTTCGGGCTGCTGGTTCCAACCGCGCTCGGCGGCAGTGGGTTCGACATGCTTGCGTATGCGCTGGTAACGGAAGAGCTGGCGGCGGCGGACTGCGGCATCTGCAATCTGGTCAATGTTTCAAATTCCCCGGTGAGCACCGCGCTGCGCGACCACGGGACCCCAACACAACACGCGCGCTTTCTTGCGCCGCTTGCCGCAGGCGCCATGCGTGGCTGCTTTCTCCTGACCGAGCCACACGCGGGCTCCGATGCCTCGGCGCTCCAGACCTCTGCGACGCTTAAGGAGAGCGGCTGGATTCTGAACGGGCGCAAGTGCTTCGTCACCGCTGGACGCAGCGCGCATCTGGCGCTGGTGATCGCCGTCACGGACGCCTCGGCCGGGAAACGCGGCATCAGTGCGTTCATCGTTCCCACCGACACCCCGGGCTATCAAGTCACCCGACTGGAGGACAAGCTCGGGCACCGGAACTGCGATACGGCCGAGGTGTTGCTGGAAAATGTTCACGTGGGTGACGCGCACCTGCTGGGGAGGCCCGGCGATGGCTACCGTATCGCGCTTGCCTATCTCGAGGGTGGTCGGATTGGCGTCGCGGCGCAGGCTGTTGGGGTAGCGCGGGCGGCGTTGGAGGCTGCCCTGACATACGCACGTGAGCGGGAGAGTTTCGGCCGACCCATCATCGAGCATCAAGCGGTAGGGTTTCGGCTCGCCAGGATGGCGACGCGTCTGGAAGCCGCCCGTCAGCTCACCTGGCATGCAGCAAGCCTGGCCGGCGACGGACAATCAGCCTTGGTAGCCGCTTCCATGGCCAAGGCTTTCGCCTCCGAGGCAGCGGAAGAAATCTGTTCCGACGCGCTGCAGGTTTTGGGAGGCGCCGGTTACACCCGCAATCATCCGGTTGAAAAATTCTACCGAGATGCCCGCGTGCTGAGCATTTATGAAGGCACCAACGATATCCAGAATCTCGTGATTGCCCGCCGGCTTGCGGCCGAACCTCCAGCATGACAGCCTCGGCAAGCATTCCGCAAAATCCGGCACCGGCGGGGCGGTCGCAGGGTTGGAACCAGAAAAACCAGAACGAACGGGGAGATCCATCATGGCCATGAAGCTTTCGTGCGCATTCGCTACTTCACTCCAATCGCATCAGCATGCCCGAGTCGCAGAAGAACTCGGGTACGACTGCGCCTGGTTCTACGATTCGCCACCGCTCTATCCCGACGTGTGGGTGCAGCTGTGTCGGGCGGCCGAAATCACTTCCCGAATCAAACTCGCCACCGGCGTTCTGGTCCCGCATCTTCGTCATCCGATGACCACGGCCTCGGCCATCGGTACCTTGGTCTCACTCGCTGGCGAGGCACGCGTGGTGGTAGGAATCGGCTCCGGCTTCACTGCCTGCGTCAGCATGGGGCAGCGCCCGCTGACCTGGCGCTATGTCACCCGCTACATCGAAACCCTGCGCGCCCTGCTGCGAGGGGAAGAGGTGGAATGGGAGGGTGGGGTCATCAAGATGCTGCACTGGTCTGGATATGCCCCGCCCAGGCCCATCGAAGTACCCTTCGTAATTGCGGCTGGTGGCCCTAAAGGGATGGAGGTTGCGCGGACTCATGGTCAGGGTGTCTTCACCCCCTTCGCGGCCGTCACCGGTTTTGATTGGAGCGTGGCACTCATCATGGGGACCGTGCTGGATGACGGCGAGGCGCCGGGCACTGCCCGCGCCATCGATGCGGCCGGACACGGCGCAGCGGTGATGTTCCACTACGCGCTTGAGCATCGTCTGCTCGATAGCCTCGAGGGTGGCGAAGCATGGAAAGCGGTCTACGACGCTGTGCCGGAGAACACTCGCCACTTGGCCTTGCATGACGGTCACCTGGTGGGTGTGAACGACCGTGACCGGGTGTTCGTGACCGGGGACCTGCTTGCAAAGCAAGGGCTTTCAGCCAGCCGTTCTGCATGGCGCGAGCGACTGGCGGCACTGGAGGCTGACGGCGCTACCGAAATTGCCTACCAGCCGGCAGGTAACGACATCCCGCGGGAACTTGAAGCCTTTGCAAAGATGATGCTTGGCTGAGCAAAACGCTTCCGCCAACAGGTTGACGAAAAGCGTCGGCGCGCCCTGCGCCGGCGCATATCCCGAGTGCTGCGACAATTTGTCGCATTGTCAGGCCCTCTCCGGCCGCTAAGCTTGCACGCTCGAAGAAACTCGTCCCTCATCAGCCCGATGCCCGGACGGAGTGCGGTGCGTGCTGTCCCGACCGGAGCCGTCATGAAGTCATACAAAGTCACTCTGTTCCCCGCGTTGCTAGCGGCATTGCTTATTTCCGGCAAGGTCATTGCGCACGAGGCCACCGGATCTCTTGGCGCAAACGCACGCTTTGTCGATTACTACCAGGTCACCTGCTCAGACGACGGCAGTGGCGCACCGGCCTCGCTTCTGGTTCAGATTCGGGACAACGCGCCGGCGGCGGCACCGCTTCTGGAGGTGGTCGTACACAAGGGTATCGTCGCAAGCGGGGTGAATGCAGCGGCCGCCGA
>JBIKOF010000312.1:0-3440 GCA_044358205.1 Gammaproteobacteria bacterium
ATCTGCCGTCCGGCCCGCTGATCGTAGATATCCCCTAGCCACCCCGGCCGCTCGGCGGTTCGAAGGATGGTGTCACGCCCACCGAGCTCTGCGTCAGGGTCCTGCTCGCCCCGATCCCGACACGTGTGTCCGCCGGCGGGTTATTTCTAACCTGCCCCTTTTCCGTAGCCGCGGCCCGCAAGCGGGCGTTCTCTGTTTCCAGTTCGTTGATGCGTGCCCGCAGGCGCGCAATTTCTGCGCCGTCGCTCCTGCCGGATGGCGCAGCAGCGTTCAGCCCGGAGCTGTCTTGCGCGCCTGACCTTCCTGAAATCCCGGCGGGTTTCGCGAGCATCGCCGTATGGACGTCGCGAACTCCCCCCAAGAGGATCTGCGCACGGAAACCCAGACTCGCCAGAATGAAGGCCCCGGCCGCGGCGCGCGATCCATCCTCGCAGCACACGATATAGTCAAGACGACGATCGAGTTTTTGGGCCTGAGCGCGCAGGCTGCGCAGCGGCATCTGTCGAGCCTCGGGAAACGGGTGTGCACGCGCTTCTCGCTCGCCGCGGACATCGACGAAGCACGCGCCCCCGCCCGCCACGCGCGTCTGTGCTTCACTCCAGCCGATCTCCTCCAGCAGGGTATTCCTGAGCAGTTCGAGAAAATCGGGTTTGGACAGGCGCATCACCCGGCCCGGTCCGAGCATTGCCACGCTCGCGTTACGGGGCCCACCCGATAGCAGGGCCTCTTCGCCGAAGGCCTCTCCCGGTCCCAGCACTGCCAGCGGCTGTCGCGGCGCGCCAGGCGCAGGTTCACGGGTGACCACGCAGCGACCTTCGGCTATCAGGTAGTAGTGTGCGCCAGCGTCTCCCTCGCGGACCAGGAATTCACCCGGCGCGCATGGACGATCCTCCAGCCGGGCAAAGATTTCCCGGACCACGACTGGCGGCAGGCGATTGAATGGGGCTCTGCTGAGCAGTTTGCCCACCCACGGTGCGCAGTTCTGGCCCGCAATTGCGGGTCGGTCGGAAATCGTTTCAGAAAAACTTGCCGCCAGCAGGTGCTCTAGCGCGCGGCAGGGTACCCATAGGATGAGTGCGGGGCACAGCGCCCTTCGGTGGGGTGAGGCAGTCTCGTCCAGATCGAGCGGAAGCGCAGGATCCAGGGCGGCCGCACGCTGGGACGCATGGCGGGCGGCGCTTTCACCTGGATCACCCAGAACGCCATCCAGCAGATAGGCCTGCATACGCTCGACCCCTGCCGGCGGAATGATCGTCTCGTCCTCTTCGTAGTCGAGCAGTGTGCTCATCGACAGCAGCTGCAGACGATCGCTTTCGGTCAGATGGCCAATCGGGATCAGGCCGCGCGCGCGAGAGAGGATGGAGTCGGTAATCGGACGCTGGAGCGACATGTCGGGCGCCTCGATGACTAAAGCGTTCATCACACCCGCCGCCTCGCGCGGCGTCAAGCAAAGACAGGTTCCGGGCGCGCTGTGCGGCCTTGATCGTTACCGGGCGCAGCGCCCGACGGCTGCGGGAAGTCCGCTGGGTTGAGATCCTCATCCAAACCGGCCGGCTGGACCTCGCCATCGGTGGCCGAGGTCGGGGTAGAATCGGCTATGACCTCGGCGCTGTCCCGCACCTCGCAGTATTTCCTCCGGAGAGGCTTCGCACGATGAGTGTGGATGGCCGTCTGGTGCTGGAGCGCAGGCTCCATGACCTGCAGGTGGAGCATCGGGATCTGGACGAAGTGGTCTCGCGTCTGGCCGCCACCTCCGACACCGACGAACTGCTCATCAAGCGCCTCAAGAAGCGCAAGCTGCAGCTGAAGGATCAGATTGAACGCTTGCGCAGCTTGCTCATTCCTGATCTGGATGCCTGAAGGCGGTAGTTCCCGCAGGGAATAGCAAACAGCTTCCTGCGCCGAGGCTTACAGGCGAAAACGAACCGGCGTCGCCCGGCTTCTCGCTCGAATGCGCGAACTCTTTCTCTGCCCCGCCCCGTCGCGAACCTTAGTGATCGCCCCTGCGGAGCTGTTCGGCGTAGAACGCGTCGATAATGCGTCGCGCGCGCGGTCGCAGATCAAGGAACCGGAATCCCAGGATACAAAACGGTGCTTCTGCAGCGGCCAGATGCAACAGGCGCACGCCAGCCGACAAGGTCTGAGGGCCGTCCGAGAGTGGCAGCACCACTGTTGCGTGGAGCAGCGGTTGTTCGCCCGCCACTAAAGGTCCGCCATGTGGATGCACGATGCGTGCGGTCTGCACGTTGCAGCGAACCTGCAGGCCATCCGGTGAGAGATTGCGCAAGGTGGCCGCGCAATGCTGACCCAACCCATTGCGCAGGGCCACGGGAAATTCGCCATGAACCCGCGGCCATGCCCGCTGCTCCTTCGCCCAATGGGGCTCCGGTACCGAGGGTGAAAGGTAATCCGGGCGGGCCTCATTTTCGCTCGCACGGGCCAGGTGGCCCTGAAAATCACCTGCATACGTCACGGGAAGACCCTCGTTGTTCACGCCAGACTGCGCACTCCTGCAGCGGCCTCTCAAGGCCAAGCTTGAGGGTCGTTTCGAGTACGGGAGAAGGGTAAGCCCGAGTACGCTTCCATAAGGTGACGGCGCGCACGTCTCGGCGCCTGAATTAGCGGAATCGCGCAATCGCGCCCAGGCGCGCCAGAACGAGTAGCGGAAACGCGCAAGCTCAGAGGGTATTGAGACCCTCTGCGATATTTTTCTCCAGCGCATCCGCGGCCTGTAACTGCTCCGGCCCCAGCCGGGATTCGAGTAAAGCGGCATTTTGCACAGCCACCGCTACGCCGCCTTTAGCGGCGAGCCGATAGAACGCGAGCGCCTTCACCGGATCCGGGCGCACGCCCTCACCCCGCTCGAAGGCTGTACCCGCGGCATTCTGGGCAAGCTTGGAGCCCTTGCGCGCGGCTTGCTCCCACCAGCGGGTCGCGCTCGCTGCATCGCGCGGGACATCGAGCCCCCGGCTGTAGAGGATGCCCAGGTTGTAGCCGGCATCGGCCTCTCCGCCCGCGAAGGCCTTTTCCCACCACAGCCGGGCCTTGGAAAAATCGCGCTCGACGCCATTACCCCCGTAGTACAGCAGCCCCAGCTGCTGCGCCGAGCGTGCGCTGCCGTGAGCGGCGGCCTTTTCCAGCCAGTCCCGCGCCGCCACCACATCGACTGGAACGCCCTCACCGCGCAGAAACATCACGCCGAGGTTGTGCTCTGCCTTGGCATAGCCCTGCGCTGCGGATTTCTCGAACCACACCCGCGCCAATGTGGGATCGGCCAGCGTGCCCCAGCCCTGGGCGTACAGCACCCCCAGATAGAACTGAGCGGCGGGGTCGCCCGCCTCCGCCGGAGCCTGCAGCTCGCCCAGTGCGAGCCCATGGTCGCCGGCCTTGAAGGCAGCGATGCCGCTGGCGGTATCGGCCTGGACGGTCGGGAGGCCTGC
>JBIKOF010000313.1:0-3435 GCA_044358205.1 Gammaproteobacteria bacterium
GAAGGCGACGTGCGCGACGTGGATCGGGATACGCTCCGCGAACGCGTGCACGCGCTGGCCGACGCGCTCCGCGCCGCAGGCATCCAGGCTGGCGATCGGGTGGCTGCCATCGTGCCCAACATTCCTGAGACCATCATCGCGATGCTCGCTGCGACCAGCTTGGGCGCGGTATGGTCTTCATGCTCACCAGACTTTGGCAGCCAAGGCATTCTCGATCGCTTCGATCAGATTGGGCCGCGTGTGCTCTTTGCGGTAGATGGCTACCACTATGCGGGCAAGACCATTGATATCCGCGACAAGGTCACGGAAATCCGGGCCGCGCTGCCCAGCGTCGAAAAGCTGGTTCTGATCCCTTTTCTGGGGCTGGGCGGTGCAACGGGTGCCGAGAATCTTGCAGACTTCGCCCCAGCGCCGCGTTCACCGCGCCTCGAGTTCGCGCAGTTGCCGTTCAACCACCCGCTCTACATCCTTTATTCCAGTGGGACTACCGGCAAACCGAAGTGCATCGTGCACGGCGCAGGCGGCACGCTGCTGCAACACCTGAAGGAACATCAGCTGCACAGCGATGTGAGGCCCGGCGATCGACTGTTCTATTTCACGACCTGCGGCTGGATGATGTGGAACTGGCTGGTCTCGGGCCTCGCGTCTGGCGCAACGCTGCTGCTCTACGACGGCTCGCCGTTCCACCCGGATGGCCATGTGCTCTTCGATTACGCGCAGTCGGCGGGCTGCACGCACTTCGGGATCTCGGCGAAATTCATTCAGGGTCTCGAAAAATTCGAGGTGCGACCACGCGAGCGTTATCCGTTGGAGAAAGTCCGGGTCATCCTCTCTACGGGCTCGGTCCTGCCACCCGAGGGCTTCGATTACGTTTACCAGCACGTCAAATCCGACGCATGTCTGAGCTCCGTCTCGGGCGGCACCGACATCATCTCCTGCTTCATTGGCGGCAATCCTCTGGGCCCGGTGCGACGCGGGGAACTGCAGGCCAAAGGGCTGGGCATGGCCACCGGTGTGTTCAGCGAGGACGGGCGGCGTGTAATCGGCGAGAAGGGCGAACTGGTATGCACCAATGCTTTCCCCTCGATGCCGATCGGCTTCTGGGGCGACAGCACGGGCGAACGCTACCGCGCGGCCTACTTCGAGCGTTTTTCAGGCGTTTGGGCGCACGGCGACTTCGCCGAGGAAACCGCCGAAGGCGGCTTCATCATCTACGGTCGCTCCGATGCAACGCTCAACCCGGGTGGCGTGCGCATCGGTACTGCCGAAATCTATCGACAGGTCGAGACGCTCGAGGAAGTCGTCGAGAGCGTGGCCATCGGACAAGACTGGGAGGGTGATGTCCGGGTCGTGCTGTTCGTGGTGCTTCGCTCAGGGCTTGCGCTCGATGTGACGCTGGAGAAAAAGCTGCGCGATCGCATCCGGGTAGGCGCCAGCCCGCGGCATGTGCCCGCCCGCATCGTGCAGGTCACCGACATCCCCCGTACCCGTTCCGGGAAGCTCACCGAGCTCGCCATTCGGGATGTGGTGCATGGCAAGCCCATCAAGAACATCGAGGCGCTGTCCAATCCGGAGGCGCTGGAACAATTCCGCGATCGCCCCGAACTCGCTGGCTGACGCGCACGAACCGAGGAACGAGACATGACGACGATTAAGCAGGATGACGTGATTCAGAGCGTGGCCGACGCGCTGCAGTACATTTCCTACTATCACCCGCTGGACTACATCCGCAATCTGGCAGCAGCGTATGAACGCGAGGAGTCCGCGGCGGCCAAGGATGCCATGGCACAGATCCTCATCAACTCGCGGATGTGCGCGGAAGGTCATCGCCCGCTCTGTCAGGACACGGGTATCGTGACCGTATTCTGCAAGATCGGCATGGGCGTGCGCTGGGAAGGCAGCATGAGCCTCACCGACATGATCAACGAAGGGGTGCGCCGGGCCTACATGCATCCGGACAACAAGTTGCGCGCCTCGATCGTGGCCGATCCGGCGGGCGCGCGCACCAATACCCGTGACAATACTCCGGCCGTCATTCACATGGAGCTCGTGCTGGGAGATGAACTCGAGATCACTGTTGCTGCAAAGGGCGGTGGTTCAGAGAACAAGTCGAAGTTCGTGATGCTCAATCCCTCAGACAGCATCGTCGACTGGGTACTCAATACCGTGCCGCTGATGGGTGCCGGCTGGTGCCCGCCGGGAATGCTCGGGATTGGCATCGGCGGCACCGCCGAAAAGGCCATGCTGATGGCGAAGGAATCGCTGATGGATCCCATCGATATTCAGGAGCTCATGGCACGCGGTCCTGCGAATGCGCTGGAAGAGTTGCGCCTGGAACTCTACGAAAAGGTCAATGCACTCGGCATCGGCGCACAAGGCCTCGGCGGACTTACCACGGTTCTCGACGTGAAGATTCAGGATTTCCCCACCCACGCCGCATCTAAACCGGTGGCGATGATTCCGAACTGCGCCGCAACCCGCCATGCGCATTTTGTGCTCGATGGTTCGGGTCCCGCGGAACTGCCCGTGCCCAGCCTGAAAGACTGGCCGCAGATTACCTGGTCGGCGGGCGCGACGGCGCGGCGGGTCAATTTGGGCACCGTCACACCAGAGGAAATCGCGACCTGGAAACCGGGTGAAACGTTGCTGCTGTCGGGCGCGATGCTCACGGGCCGCGACGCGGCCCACAAGCGCATTCAGGAGATCCTCTCGCGCGGAGAAGCCTTGCCGGATGGCGTAGATTTTCATGGACGCTTCATTTACTACGTCGGGCCAGTGGACCCGGTACGCGAAGAAGCAGTCGGCCCGGCAGGCCCGACAACCGCGACCCGCATGGACAAGTTCACCGAGATGATGCTCGCCGAGACCGGCTTGCTGGGCATGATCGGCAAGGCCGAACGTGGGCCGGTTGCGATCGACGCTATCCGTAAGCATCGCGCGGTCTACCTGATGGCGGTGGGCGGTGCTGCTTATCTGGTCTCCAAAGCCATCCGCAAGGCACGGGTGGTGGCTTTTGCCGATCTTGGAATGGAAGCCGTGTACGAATTCGAGGTCGAAGACATGCCGGTCACCGTCGCGGTGGATGTGAACGGCGAATCGGTGCACAAAACTGGCCCCGCTGAATGGCGTAAGCGTATCGGCAAGATTCCGGTGGTGACGGCCTAAGTTACAGCTCTGCGCTTAGTGGGCGCTTACTGGGCGACAGCTCCTGGACACAATGCGAGATCGAGCCGCGCGGCGGTCGCCCCTTCAACTCCAAGAGCAGACCGGGCCGCGCGGCGGTCGCCCCTCCGCGCTTCACGCTGCGCGAGGCGCGCTCCGGAGCATCCCACCCCGCGTCCCTGAGCTCTGAAGGGATACGCGGGCGTGCAGTGAGATGCCCGGAGCGGGCATCTGTTAGCCCGCGGAGGGCGCTCACTGTGCGGTCGCGCCCAC
>JBIKOF010000314.1:0-3421 GCA_044358205.1 Gammaproteobacteria bacterium
CGGGATTATCTCACCCTGCTCGGGCTTACCGCAGGTGCGGCGGTGCTCGTCTGGGCATTGGTTCACGCGATCTACGCCTCCCGCATCGAATATCAGCAGGGCCGAAATGCCTACCTTTCCGAGCAGATCGGGCGGCTTGATCGGCAAATCAAGGAAATCGAGGCCCTCGAGCAGGAACGTGCGCGACTCATTGCGCGCATGAAGGCTATCGAATCACTGCAGGCAAGCCGACCGGTGGTCGTACACCTGTTCGACGAGCTGGTAACCACCTTGCCGGAAGGCGTCTACCTCACCGAGGTCCGTCAGCAGGGCTCAGTGGTAACCCTCCATGGAGTGGCCGAGTCGAATGCCCGCGTGTCGAATTTCATGCGCAACATCGAAGATTCGAAGTGGCTGCGCAACCCTCGGCTCGAGGTCATCGAGTCGTCGGACGGAGCCAAAGGCGGAGATGCACGTTTCATCCTGCGGGCGGATCAGATGGTCCCTGAACTTACTGAGGATCGCACGTGAAGCTGTCGGACCTGAACAATCTGACGCTGGAAAACATTGGCACTTGGCCAGCGCCCGTGAAGGGCGTGTGCGCGCTCCTCGTTTTCGCGCTGATTCTTGGACTTGGTTACTGGCACGATGTGAGTAATCAGCAGTTGCGCCTCGTTGAGGCGATCGAACAGGAGTCCAGCTTGCGGCTCGCCTTCGAGGCCAAGCAAAAGAAGGCGGCCAATCTGGAGGCCCTTAAACAGCAGCAGGAAGACATCAAACAAACCTTTGGTGATTTACTGCGACGTTTGCCCAATAAGACGGAGATCGCGGCCCTGTTGGTCGACATCTCCCAGCAGGGCCTCGCAGCGGGTCTTGAATTTGAGCTCTTCCGCCCAGGTGCCGAGCAGCCTGCCGATTTCTATGTGGAGCTTCCCATCCAGATTCGGGTGGCCGGGAGTTATCACGCCTTCGGGAAATTCATCAGCGGAGTCTCGGATCTCCCGCGAATCGTGACGAATCACGATATCCACATTGCGCCCCGCGGCAGCGAGGGCACGCTGGTGCTTGAAACCACCGCGCGCACGTATCGCTACACCGACGAGAGTGGGGTGGGCAGCGCCAGTCAGGTGCCGGGGGCGCCCAAGCGACCATGAGCGGAATCTCCACCATACGCCACGCATGCCGCGCCAGTGCCATTGCGCTCCTGACGCTCATCATCGCGGGGTGCATGAATGACGATCGCAGCGATCTCGAGCGTTATGTGGCTGAAGTTCTGGCCCGACCGGGCGGACAGATAGAACCGTTGCCCCCGATAAAGCCTTACGAGCGCTACCTGTACGTCTCGGCCGAGGCCAGCGCCCGCGATCCCTTTGCGAGCTTTCGGGCCAAGAAGGACACCCAAAGGGTGGCCGTCTCTCCGGAGCAGGATCCGCGGCAAAAGGCGTACACCGATGAAATCCTCGCGCACAACCGCGAGGAGCTCGAAAACTTCGAGCTGGACAGCCTGCGCATGGTGGGCACCTTGAAGGATGACGCTGCCCTGTGGGCCATCATCCTGGACACTACCGGCACTGTTCATCGGGTGCAGGTTGGTAATTACCTTGGCCAGAACTACGGGAAGATTATCGAAATCCTGGACGACCACCTCGAACTGCGGGAGGTCGTGAAGGACTCGAGCGGATTGTGGGAAGAACGTCGAGCCACGCTCACCTTGAACGAAGCCGGGAACCTCTAGCAGGCCCATGCGAAGGACGTGATCATGAAGACTCTGTTCGGTAGATATTTCGCCACCGGCTTTTCCGCATGCCTCTGGCTTGCGCTTTGGCTCGTGCTGGCAATTCCCGCCACCTGGGCCGCCTCTCTCACTGCCATCGAGCATGCGTCCCTGCCAGGCAATCGTGTCGAGGTGAAACTGACCCTTTCCGAGCCGGTGAGCGCCGCACCGCTCAACTTCACTATCGACAATCCGGCGCGGATTGCCCTCGATTTCCCGGGGACGACGCTGGCACTGCCGCAGAAAGCTCGTCGGATTGGGGTGGGCAAGGTTGAAAGCATCACTGCCGTCGAGGCGGGAGGGCGTAGTCGGGTCGTCCTCAACCTGATCCAGCTCGCGCCCTATTCCATTGCGACCGCGGGCAACCAGATTACCGTCACCGTCGACAGTGTAGCGGCCACGACTAGTGTTGCCCCGAGCGCGCCAAAACCCGCGCTCATGAGCCCGCAAGCCGCAGCCACGACGCCGCTTGCAGCACCGGGCATGACAATGCCGGGGAGTGCCACAAATGCTTCCTTGCAGGGAATCGATTTCAAACGAGGGCCGCGCGGCGAAGCTCTGATCGTGGTGACTCTCTCGGAATCCAACTCGGGTATCAACATCGAGGATACCGCTGGCAAGCTGATTGTGGATTTCGTGGACACAGCGTTGCCGGAAAGTCTTGATCGCAAGCTCGATGTCATGGATTTCGCAACGCCCGCGCAGGAAATCGACACCTCACGGTTCGGTGGCGGCGCCCGGATGGTCATTACCCCCGCAGGGGCCTACGAACACCTGGCCTATCAGGCAAATAACACCTTTACCCTCGAGATGCGTCCCTTGACCAAGGAGGAAGAGGAGGAGTCCCGTAAGGACAAATTCGGATTCACCGGCGAACGGCTGTCGCTCAACTTCCAGGACATCGAGGTTCGCGCGATCCTGCAACTGCTGGCTGACTTCACCGGATTCAATCTCGTGACCAGCGACACCGTGGCCGGCAATGTGACCTTGCGCCTCAAGAACGTTCCCTGGGACCAGGCACTGGACATCATTCTGCGCACCAAGGGCCTGGGCAAGCGCGAGTCGGGTAACGTCTGGCTCATCGCACCGCAGGAGGAAATCGCCGCGCGGGAGAAACTCGAACTCGAATCCCGCAAGCAAATCCAAGAGCTTGCGCCGCTGAAGACCGAGTTTGTGCAAATCAATTACGCCAAGGCGGGCACCATTGCGAATCTCATCAAGGCGCGAAGCAACAAGCTGCTCACCGACCGCGGCAATGTCACGGTGGACGAGCGAACCAATACCCTGCTGATTCAGGATACCGCCGAAGCGCTTATCAGCATCAGAGAGGTTGTGCAGGCGCTGGATATCCCGGTCCGGCAGGTACTGATTGAATCACGAATCGTCGTTGCCAACGAAGATTTCAGCCGAGATATCGGTGTGCGCTTCGGGTTGAGTCACCGCAACGAGCCGTTCTCGCAGCAGATCCGGGGTGATGGTAATTCCGGCTTCTATAGCGCTGTCGGCGGCGGCATCGCAGGTAATACGAACTACGGGAAACCTACCGGCTTCGTCACCGGGAGTAATGAGAATTACATCGTCGATCTTCCAGTCGCCGGTCCCGCCGCTGCGTTCCGGTGGTCGGTCGGCAAGATCGGGAGCTACCTGCTGCAACTGGAGTTGAGTGCG